>NZ_JAYRTX010000151.1:0-4467 GCF_041919395.1 Albidovulum sp. | reverse complement strand
GCGCACGGGGCCTTGATCCTCCTCGCCGGGGCGCTTCTGCTGACGCCCGGCTTCTTCACCGACACCATGGGCATCCTGCTGTTGATCCCGCCGGTTCGCTCGGCCGTCTTGCGGTACCTCGCGTCGCGTGTGCGGGTAGAACGGTTCACCGTGGGCGGGATGCCGCCCCGGCGCGAACCCTGGCGGCGGGACGTGATCGACGGCGAGTTCCACGAGGTCGGCCCCGACGACCGGCCGCGCGGCCCTTCCGGCTGGACACGCCATTGAGGCGGCGGCGCCAAGGTGCTACACCCCCGCCCGACCGGACTTCGTTGGGAGAGTGAAAGATGGCCGACAACGGCAACGGGAACAACGGCGCCGCACCGCCGGAGGCACCGCAGGTCAGGATGCAGGTGCTCGGCCAGTATGTGCGCGACCTTTCCTTCGAGAATATCGTGGCGCAGAAGGGCATCACCAATGCCGAGGTCCAGCCTGACATCCAGGTGCAGGTGAGCCTCGACGCACGCAAGCGGGCGGTGGATCACCAGTACGAGGTGGTCAGCAAGTTCAAGGTCACGTCCAAGAACAAGGCCGACCAGGCGCCCCTCTTCCTGCTGGAACTCGACTATGGCGCGATCTTCCACATCGAGGGAGTGCCGGAAGAGCAGCTTCACCCGTTCCTGCTCATCGAATGCCCGCGGATGGTGTTCCCCTTCATCCGCCGCATCATCTCCGACGTGACGCGCGACGGGGGCTTCCCGCCGCTGAACATCGACACGGTCGATTACCTCAGTCTCTACCGTCAGGAACTGTCCCGACGCGCCCAGGCTCAGGTGCCGGCGCAGCAGGTGTCGTGACTGCCGCCGCCGATCTCATCCCGACCTGGGTCGACGGGCGGCTCGTACCCTTCGACAAGCTGGCGGCGCACCTTGAGGGGCGCCGCCACAGGGCCGTTTCGGTCTTTGTGCTCGAGGGCGACCGGGTTCTGATCCAGCGCCGGGCGATGGGCAAGTACCATACGCCCGGTCTCTGGGCGAATACCTGCTGCACACATCCCCACTGGGGCGAGGCGACGGTCGACTGCGCCGTCCGCCGTCTGCGCGAAGAGCTCGGCATCGAGGGGGTGTCCCCGGTCTTCGCCGAGGCGGTGGAATATCGCGCGGATGTGGGCGGCGGCATGGTCGAGCACGAGGTGGTTGACATCTTCACTGCCGTTGCAACCGCGGTGCTACCGGTCGCGCCGGACCCCGCCGAGGTCATGGAGGTGCGCTGGGTCACCCTGTCCGATCTGGACGCCGAGATCGCGGCCGGGCCGGAACGGTTCACTCCATGGCTCAGGATCTACCTTGCCGACCATCGCCACCGAATCTTCCGCGCCGCATAGGCGGTCCGGCGGCGCCTGACGACCACGGGTGGCCGGCCGCCGCCGAATCCCGCCTGGAACAGGCGCAACCACTGGCGTTCGGCCGCGTAGAATGCGAGGCTTGTTCTGTAGATCACGAGTTCGGGGGCGGATCATTGCGACGGGCAGGATGGTGGCGGAGGTGCGCGGCCGTTATGGCCATTGCCGGAGCCGCGCTGGTCGTGCCGTGTCGCCCCGCCGGGGCACTTGATCGCGTCGAACTGACGGCTCCGGGCGCGGACCGCGCACTCCTCGACCGGCTGCGCGCCGCCTCCCTCACCATCGCGGCTGAACGCGACAAGACGACCGACAGCCAGACGATCTTCGCGGCTGCACGCGCGGACTATGCACGATTGATCGGCGCGCTCTACGCGGAGGGCTATTACTCGGGCGTGATCCAGATCCTGATCGACGGGCGCGAGGCGGCGGAGATCGCTCCGCTTGACACGCCCGAGTCCATCGGCGTGGTCTCGATCAGGGTGACGCCGGGGCCGATCTTCCGCTTCGAGAGGGCCCGCATGAGGCCCTACGCGCGCGGAACAAGGCTGCCGCCCGCCTATGGCGACACCAGGCCGGCCTATTCGACCGCCATCGTCGATGCCGCCGAAGCGGGTGTCGCGGGCTGGCGCGCGATCGGTCATGCCAAGGCCCGGGTCGCCGGCCAATCCATCACTGCCGACCATGCCGCCGCCGCGATCTTCTCGGAAATACTCCTCGCGCCTGGCCCACGCCTGCGGTTCGGACAGATGCGCGTCTCGGGTTACGAACGGATGCGGCTCGAGCGTATCCTGAAGATCGCGGGCTTTCCGGCGGGCGAGGTCTTCGATCCCGCCAAACTCGACAAGGTCGCCGCGCGCCTTCGCCGGACGGGCGTCTTCCGCACCGTGGCGGTGACGGAAGCCGACACGATCGGCCCCGGCGACACTCTGGACGTGGAACTAGTGCTCGACGAGGAAAAGTTGCGCCGGTTCGGCTTCGGCGCCGAAGTCTCGAACAGCGAGGGTCTCAGCCTCTCCGGATACTGGCTACACAGGAACCTCCTAGGCGGGGCAGAGAGGCTGCGGGTCGATGGTTCGGTCGAGCGGATCGGCGGACAGAGCGGCGCCATCGACTATTCGCTCGGCGTGCGGATCGACAGGCCCGCGACACCGGTGACCGATGCGACTGCCTTCGTCGAGGCACGCGCCTCGCGCGAAGAGCTGCTGGATCAGACCGTCGAACGCGTTGCCCTCGATTTCGGCCTGTCCCGCGTGTTCGGAGATCACTTCACCGCCCAGGCGGGGATCGGGTACCTCGCGGAGCGTGTTTCCGACGCCGGCGGACAGACCGACTACCGCGTGCTGACGCTCCCCGTCGCGCTGACATGGGATAGCAGGGACAACGTGCTCGACGCCCACCAAGGTTTCTATCTCAGGACAGAACTCACGCCGTTTCTGGGCTATGCATCAGCCGGCAGTGGCGCACAGGTCAAGGCCGACGCGCGCCTCTTTCATGGCTTCGGCACGGATGACCGCGTCGTCCTTGCCGGGCGGCTTCAGCTCGGGACGGTCATCGGCCCGACGCTGCCGCAGACGCCGGCGAGCTTCCGGTTCTGGTCCGGCGGCGGCGGAACGGTGCGCGGGCAACCATACCAGTCGCTCGGCGTGGCGCTGGCGCGTTCGGCGTTCCTTTCCGTCCAGACGGGCGGCATGAGCTTCGCCGGAGCCTCGGCCGAGTTGCGCGCATCGATCACCGACACGATCGGCGCCGCCGCATTCTACGATGCGGGTTATGTCGGCATCGACGAACTATTCGGCGGCACAGGGCGATGGCACGCCGGCGCCGGACTCGGCCTGCGGTATAACACCGGGATCGGGCCGATCCGGATCGATGTCGCCATGCCGGTGTCGGGGCCGACCGGAGACGGTGTGCAGATATACGTCGGTTTGGGGCAGGCATTCTGATGCGGCGTCTCGTCCTCTCCCTGGCGCTTTGCCTCTTACCCCTGGCTGCCACGGCCCAGGAGGATGCCGCGGCGTCAGAGCGCGACCGCGACTTCCTCACCGCATTCCTTGAGGACAATCTGTCGTCGCTCGGCCGTACCGTGCGGATCGAGGGGTTCCGTGGCGCGCTGTCGTCCCGTGCGACCTTCGATGAACTGACCATCGCGGATGGTGACGGTGTCTGGATCACGATCCATGACGGCGCCATCGGATGGAATCGCTCTGCGCTGCTTGCCGGCCGGGTCGAGATCAGCGAGATGCGCGCGGCCGAGATCGAATTGCCGCGTGCCCCCGGGGCCGCCGGCCCCAGCGCGGAGGCGTCAGGGTTCAGCCTGCCGGAACTGCCGGTGTCGGTGGACATCGGGTCGATCCGCGCCGATCGCGTGGTACTCGGCGAGGCGCTATTTGGTGCGGCAGCCGTAGTCCGGCTCAACGGCACGACGCACCTCGAAGGGGGGGAAGGGACCGCCGAGATCGCGATCGAGCGCATTGACGGCCCCCGCGGAACGCTGTCGATGACGGGGCGCTATGCAAACGCCACCCGGGAAGCGACCCTCGACCTTCTGGTGGCGGAAGGCGCGAACGGGATCGCGGCCAGCCTGCTCGGCTTGCCCGGACGCCCCTCGATCGAACTCGCCGTGCATGGCGACGGTGTCATCGACGACTTCGCCACAGACATCGCGCTCTCCACCGACAACGTGCGGCGTCTTTCGGGAAAGGTCACGTTTCTGGCGACAGGCGCGCCGGGGGCCGTACCTGAGCGTCGCTTTGCGGCGGACATCGCCGGCGACATCGCGCCCCTGCTCCTTCCCGACTATCAGGAGTTCTTCGGGCCGAACGTGGCCCTGCAGGCCGCGGGGCGTCGGTTGCCCTCGGGCCAACTCGATCTCACCCGGCTGGTCCTGGGCGCAAGGGGTCTCGACCTTGCGGGAGGGGTCAGTCTATCGCCCCAAGGCCTGCCCTTGCAGGCAGCGCTGACCGTCCGGCTCGGTCTCGGTACAGGGGGCGACGTGCTTCTGCCGATCCCGGGCCCGCGCACATTCGTGCGATCAGGCGAACTGAAGCTGCGCTACGACCATTCGCGCGGCGACGGCTGGACGCTTG
>NZ_JAYRTX010000150.1:0-4641 GCF_041919395.1 Albidovulum sp. | reverse complement strand
CCCGTCATGCGCTGGGACCATCGGCCCGAGGCGGAGGAATGGACGGCGGCGACCCTCAAGGCGCTGACGGCGGAGGGCGCGGTGCTCGCCTCGACGGTGCCGGCGGACGTGGACCAGTTCTGCCCCAAGTATGAAGAAGCCTCGATGCCGGAGCGGCGTGCCTTCTGGGCCGGTCTCTTCTCGGCTCTGGCCAAGCACGAAAGCACCTGGAATCCGCAGGCAAGGGGTGGCGGCGGCCAGTGGATCGGGCTCATGCAGATCGCGCCCGGAACGGCGCGCAACTACGGTTGTGCCGTTCCCGACGGCAAGGGCCTCACCGATGGCAGCGCCAACCTGGCCTGCGCCGTGAAGATCGCGGCAGCACAGGTCGGCCGCGACGGGGCCATCGTCTCGGACGGTGACGGCTGGCGCGGGATCGCGCGCGACTGGGCGCCGATGCGGGTCGGGTCCAAGCGGGCAGACATCGCCGCCTGGACCAGCGGCCAGCCCTACTGCAAGGGCTGACGGCCGCCGTCAGGCGATGATGCGGATGCCTCGTCGGCCGAATTCGCGCATGAGGTCGCGCTCGTCCATCTGCCCCACGCCCGAAAGCGGGGCGGTGCGGCCATCTGCAAGGCAGAGGACGCAGACCGTCTGCCCCTCGGGGCTCCGCCCGATCCGTACGCTTTGCAGGTCGTCGAGCCGCGCACTCTGCCGGCCCCTCTCGGTGAACCAGTCGATCCGGTCCTGCCCGAGCCGGAAGCCGCGCCCAGGATTGCGGACAAGCCGCGCGAGCACGAGGCCGAGCCAGATGACGGCCAGCGCAGGAGCGAGCCGGTTCATTTCCAGCGTCAGACTGAGATAGACGGCCGCCATCGCGATCCCGAGCGCGAGATACATGCCAGGCCTGCGGGCCTGGCGCAGACGGCCGAACGCTTCCACATTCATGGAACGCACGCCCCCAAACAGATACACCCGTCGCAAGCTTAGGCCCCTGCCGGCCCGATGGGAAATACCTTCGACGGTTCTCCGGCTTCTGGCGACACCGGCGAAACGATGGCGACGCGCGCGGCCGATTGGCGGCGCGCCGGCGCGCTGTTTCCGCGCGAGGCGCGATTCGCGCGGCCTCAGCGCCCGCCCGAGACGTCGATCGTCGTGCCGGTGATGTAGGAGGCGTCCCCGGAGAGCAGCCACAGGATTGTCCGCGCGATTTCCCGGGCCGTGCCGGCGCGGCGCATCGGGATGCGGTCGGCAAGCCGGATGGCGCGGTCGGGCTCGCCGCCCTTGCCGTGGATTGCGGTGTCGACGAGGCCGGGGCGGACCGAGACGACGCGCACGCCCTCGGCCGCAACCTCGTCGGCAAGCCCCTTCGTCAGCGCGTCGAGCCCGGCCTTGGAGGCGGCATAGTCCACATACTGCCCGCCCGAACCGAGCCGGGCCGCAATCGAGGAGACATTGACAATCACGCCCCCCGAGCCGCCATGGCGGGTGGACATGCGCCGCGCGGCGTGGCCGGCGAGGAGAAACGGCGCGGTGAGGTTGACGGCGAACATCCGCGTCAGCCGCTCCGCGGTCATCTCCTCCACCCGCGCGGCACGGTCGACGATGCCGGCGTTGTTGACCAGCGCGTCCATCCGGCCGAAGGCCGCGCCGTACTCCGACATGAGCCGCATCGCGCCGACCGGAACCGAAAGATCGGCCTGAAGGATCACGGCCCGCCCGCCGGCCCCGGCGACACCTCTCGCCGTCAGGTCGGCGCCGGCGCGGTTCCGGTTGTAGTGGACGGCCACGTCCCACCCGGCGCCGGCAAGCTCCTGCGCGACCGCCCGGCCGATCCCGTCCGAGGCGCCGGTGACGAGTGCCGCCCTACGCATCGGCGCCCCGGATGCGGCCCGCCATTTCCGTCAGATCGCGGCTGAGACCGGGCGTGGCGAGGATCCGGTCAAGCTCCGCCCGGACGCGCGCCTTGCGGCCGTCGTCGTATCGCGCCCAGCTCTGGAAGGCGGTGGACATCCGTGCGGCGGTCTGCGGGTTCACCGGGTCGAGCCGCAGGAGCCAGTCGGCGCAGAAGCGGTAGGAAGCGCCCGAAGCCGCATGGAACCCAGCGTGGTTGGCCGAAAGCCCGCCCAGAAGCGCGCGGAAGCGGTTGGGGTTCTTCCAGTCGAAATCCGGGTGCCGGGAAAGCCTCTCGGCCACTCCGGCCGCCGCCTCCGGCGCGCAGAGCGCGGGTTGCAGCGCGAACCACTTGTCGATGACGAGCCGGTTGCCCTTCCAGCGGTCGTGGAAGGCCGCAAGCGCGCCTTCGGCGCGGCCGGCGGCGATGAGGCTCGCCAGCGCGCCGGCGCTTTCGGTCATGTTGCCGGCCGTCTCGAAGAGCACCGCCGCCCGCTCGCCGCCGTCGATCCGGCTGAGGAGCGCGAGGCAGGCGAGCCGGAGCGCGCGGCGCCCGGCGGAGGCGGCATCGGGCGAGAAGGCGCCGGGCGTGGCCATCGCTGCGTAGACACGCTCCAGCGCGGGTTCGAGCCGCCGGGCGATGGCGGCCTCGAGCCTGAGCCGTTCGGCGTGGATGCGGTCGGGGTCGGGCACCGCTCCCGCGTCGTGGAGCGTCTGCGCGAGGTCGTCCTCGGACGGCAGGGCAAGGCAGAGCGCCCGGAAGGCGGGGTCCAGGCCGTCGTCGGCCAGCACCGCGCCAAGCCCGTCGATGAGCGCGTGCGAGGGCTCCGCCGCCTGGCAGATCATTCGCGCCAGCGCATCCTTGGCCAGGGCCCGGCCCGCCTCCCAGCGGTTGAAAGGGTCGGTGTCATGGGCCAGGAGGAAGGCGCGTTCCTTCGCGTCGACCTCCCGGTCGAGCACCACGGGGGCGGAAAAGCCGCGCAGGATCGACGGGACGGGGCGCGTGGCGAGCCCTTCCCAGCGGAAGCTCTGCGTCACCTCGGTCATCTCCAGAATCCCGGTCGGCACCACCTCGTCGCCGTTGGGATTGAGAAGTCCCACGGCGATCGGGATGACGCGGGCGGGCTTCACGTCCTGCCCGGGGGTGGGCGGCGTCTTCTGGTGGAAGGTGAGCGTGTAGGTGCCGCCCTCCTTCCCCGGCGACCAGGCCTCGGACACCGAAAGGCGCGGCGTGCCGGCGTCGGTGTACCAGCGCTTGAACTGGCCAAGATCGCGCCCCGTCGCATCCTCGAAGACCTTCAGCCAGTCCTCGATCGTCGCCGCCTCGCCGTCGTGGCGGTCGAAATAGAGGTCGAGGGCGCGGCGGTAGCCGTCATCGCCGACAAGGCGCTTCAGCATGCCGATGACCTCGGCGCCCTTCTCGTAAACCGTGGCGGTGTAGAAATTGTTGATCTCGATATAGCTTTCCGGCCGGACCGGATGGGCGAGCGGCCCCATATCCTCGCGGAACTGGCGGGCGCGCAGGGTCAGCACGTCCTCGATGCGCTTGACCGGCGCCGAACGCATGTCCGAGGTGAACTGCTGGTCGCGGAAGACCGTCAGCCCCTCCTTCAGGCAAAGCTGGAACCAGTCGCGGCAGGTGATGCGGTTGCCGGTCCAGTTGTGGAAATATTCATGCGCGATGACGCCCTCGATGCGCTCGAAATCGGCGTCGGTCGCGGTCTCGGGGCTGGCGAGGACGAGCTTGGAGTTGAAGATGTTCAGCCCCTTGTTCTCCATCGCGCCCATGTTGAAGTCATCGACGGCGACGATGTTGAAGACGTCGAGGTCGTATTCGCGGCCATAGGCGTCCTCGTCCCATTTCATCGACCGCCTGAGGCTGTCCATCGCATAGGCGCAGCGGTCCTCGTCGCCCTTGCGGACCCAGATGGCCAGGTCGACCTTGCGGCCGGAACGGGTGGTGAAGCCGTCGCGCACCGCGACGAGATCGCCCGCGACCAGCGCGAAGAGGTAGGCGGGCTTCGGCCAGGGGTCGGTCCATTCCGCCCAGCCCTTGCCGGCGCCGGTCGGATTGCCGTTCGACAGAAGCACCGGCAGGCCGCTCTCGATGCGGACCTTGAAGGGCGCCATCACGTCGGGCCGGTCGGGGTAGAAGGTGATCTTGCGGAAGCCCTCCGCCTCGCACTGGGTGCAGAACATGCCGCCCGACATGTAGAGCCCTTCGAGGGCGGTATTGGCGACGGGGTCGATCTCCACCTCCGCCTCCCAGGTGAAGGGGCCCTCGGGCAGGTCGTCGGCCGCGACGGTCAGGCCGGCCGCGTCCTCGGCGGGCGTCACGGCGCGACCGTCGATCCGCGCCGAGAGGAGCGCGAGCCTTTCGCCGTCAAGGCGCAGGTCGTGCCGCCCCGGCCGCGCCGGGTTGGGTGCGAAGGCGACCCGCGACAAGACGCGGGTGGCCGCGGGCGAAAGCCGGAAGGTCAGGTCGACGCCGGTCACGGTGAACGGGTAGGGGGCATAATCGGCAAGCAGGGTCGGCTGGGGCGCGGCGTCTTTCATCGGGGCTCTCGGGGGGGGGCTTCGGGCCGGTTAGGGGGCAGAGGTTAGGTCCTCCGCCCGCCAACCGCAACCGCTCAGGCCGCGCCGATATGGGCGGCAAGCTTGCCGAGCGTCTGTAGCCCCAGTTCCACCGCCCCGAAGCCCTTTGCGGTCTCGTATTCCTCGGCGGTGACGAAGGTCATCGAAAGCGTGACCCTGGTCCTGCCATCGATA
>NZ_JAYRTX010000149.1:0-4663 GCF_041919395.1 Albidovulum sp. | reverse complement strand
TCCATCACGCGGCCACCTTTCTGATCCACTGATCCACGGCTACGGCGAAGATGATCAGCGCACCGATGAGGAAGAAGGTCCATTGCGGGTCGGTGCCGACAAGGCGCAGGCCCATCTCGAAGACGCCCACGATCAGCGCCCCGAAGAACATGCCGAGGATCGAGCCGCGCCCGCCGAAGAGGCTGATCCCCCCGATCACCACGGCGGTGATCGACTGGATGTTTCCAAGCTGGCCGGTGGAGGCGGTGGGCGAGACCGAGCCGAAGCGGCCGATCATAACCCAGCCGGCGACGGCGCAGAAGAACCCGGCGAGCGCGTAGACCTGGAGGATCACCCGATCGGTCTGCACACCGGCGAGTTTCGCCGCCTCGGCGTCGTCGCCCACCGCATAGACGTGGCGGCCCCAGGCGGTGTGGCGCAGCACATAGGACATGACCAGGACGAGCGCGATCATCAGGAACACGGCGTAGAGCACCTTCACGCCGCCGGGCTGGATGGCGCGGCCCCAGAACTGGAGCGCGGGCGCGTTCGCGGCAATGTCCTGGCTGCGGATGGTCTCGTTCGCCGAGAAGATGAAGTTTGAAGCGAGCAGGATCTGCCAGGTGCCGAGCGTCACGATGAAGGGCGGCAACCTCAGCCGCGAGATCAGGAAGCCGTTCATCGCCCCCATCGACGTGCCGAGTGCGAGGCCGAGCGCGATGGCGAGTGGCGCGGGCAGGCCGTAGCGGAACGAGAGCTGACCCATCAGCACCGAGGAGAAGACGGCGATGGCGCCCACCGACAGATCGATGCCCGCCGTCAGGATCACGAGACTCTGGGCACATCCGAGGATGCCGACGATGGCGATCTGCTGAAGGATCGTCGAGATCGTCGTCGCCTTGAAGAAGTTCTCGGACAGGAGCGCGAAGACGACAACCGCGACGGCCAGCACGATCATCGGAACCGCCGACGGTGTCTGGTGCAGCCAGTGCTGCATCCGCTTCAGCGCGCCTTCCTGCTCGTGGAACTCGGCCACCTTCTCGGAGGCGCCCTTCAGCCCCTCCTCGAAGGCGGTTCCCGCCCTTTGATCCGCAGCCATAGTGCCCCTCCTTGCGTCCAGTCCTCTTCGCCAGGAAAAAGGGCGGCGCGGGCCGCCCCCTCACTGGTTACCGACACCCGGGTAACGACGCGGCCGATCAGCCCCAGCAGAGCTCCATGCCCTTGACCGTGTCAATCGACTCCACGCCTTCCGCCGGCTTGTCGGTGATCAGCGCGACGCCGGTGTCGAAGAAGTCCTTGCCCTCGGTCGGCGCGGGCTTGGAGCCGTCCTTGATATAGGCGGCGATCGCCTCGATGCCCTTCGAGGCCATCAACAGCGGATACTGCTGCGAGGTGGCGCCGATGATCCCGTCCTTCACGTTCTGCACGCCCGGGCATCCGCCGTCGACGGAGACGATGAGGGTGGAGCCTTCCTTGCCCACGGCCTTAAGGGCCTCGTAGGCGCCCGCGGCCGAGGGTTCGTTGATCGTGTAGACGACGTTGACGTCCGGGTCCTTGGCCAGGAGCGCCTCCATCGCCGTCAGGCCGCCTTCCTCGTTGCCGGCCGTGACCTCGTGCCCGACGATGCGCGGGTCGGTCTCGTCGCCCCATTTGTTCGGATCGCCGAGATCCACGCCGAAGCCCTGAAGGAAGCCCTGGTCGCGCAGGACGTCCACCGAGGGCTGCGAGATGGCGAGGTCGAGGAGCGCGATCTTGGCGTCCGCGGCCGCGTCGCCCATCGTCGCCTTCGCCCATTGGCCGATGAGGAGGCCGGCGGCGAAATTGTCGGTGGCGAAGGTCGCGTCCGCCGCGTCGACCGGGTCCAGGGGCGTGTCGAGCGCGATCACGAGCACGCCGGCATCCCGTGCGGCCGTGACGGAATCGACGATCGCCTTGGTGTCGGAGGCCGTGAGCAGGATGCCCTTCGCGCCGTCGGCCACGCAGGCCTCGATGGCCGCGACCTGGCTTTCGTGATCGCCGTCGATCTTGCCGGCATAGGTTTTCAGTTCGATACCGAGCTCGGTCGCCTTCGCGGTCGCGCCTTCCTTCATCTTCACGAAGAAGGGGTTGGTGTCGGTCTTGGTGATGAGGCAGGCGCTGTCGGCCGAGGCGGCCGTGGCGCCGCCGATGAGAAGCGCGGCCGCGGCGGCGCTGGCGAAGAGTCTCTTCATGTCGTCCTCCCTGACGAAGGGCCTCGCGCTCCTGCGCGGCCCGGGCATCCCGGACAGGCCGCGTCTGCCTGTCCCCGCCGTCGGTTGTGCCCCGACTCGGCGCGGGGTGTCAATAAATAAATCAACTTGATTTATTAATAAGGTGAGACCAGACTTGACGCCATGGCGACAGGCGATATGGCGGAAAACATGGATGCCATTCTGATCCGCGATCCGATGGGGGGCGCGACGCCCTCGGGCGTGCGCGATCACAACGAGCGCCTCGTCCTGTCGCTGATCCAGCGCCACGGCGCGTTGCCGTCCGCCGATATCGCCCGCCGCGCCAACGTCTCGGCGCAGACCGTTTCCACCATCATCCGCGCGCTGGAAAAGGACGGCCTCCTGATCCGGGGGGAGCCGATCCGGGGCAGGGTGGGAAAACCCTCGATCCCGATGGCCCTCAATCCCGACGGGGTGCTCTCGCTCGGGCTCAACATCGGCCGGAAGAGCGCCGACCTGGTGCTGATCGACGTCACCGGCGCGATCCGCGCGGTGGCCAAGCGCACCTATGCCTATCCGACGCCCGGCGCGGTGATGCGGTTTCTGGAGGATAACCTGCCGAAGGTGACCGCACCGCTGGGCGCACTCAGGGGCGCGCGGCTCGCCGGGATCGGCGTGGCCGCTCCCTTCGAGCTCTGGAACTGGCTCGACATCGTGAACGCCCCAAAGGAAGAGATGCAGGCCTGGCGGGACTTCGACACGGAGGAGCGGGTCGGCGCCGTGACGGGGCTGCCGGTGATCCTGCGCAACGACGCGACCGCCGCCTGCACCGCCGAGCATGTCTTCGGCCGCGGCCGCGAGTTCGCCGACTACGCCTATTTCTTCATCGGCTCCTTTATCGGCGGCGGCGTGGTTCTGAACGACACCGTCTACACCGGGCGCACCGGCAATGCCGGCGCCTTCGGCTCTATTCCCGTCGCATCGGGGCTCGGGGTGCCGCGCCAACTCATCGACCATGCGTCGATCTTCCTCCTGGAGCGGCGGCTGGCCGAGGCGGGAATCGATCCGGCCGCGATCTGGGACCCCGGGACGGATTGGGCGACGTTCGGGCCTGCGCTTGACGACTGGATCGAACACACCGCGCGTCATCTTGCCATTGGCGTGGTCGCCGTCTCGGCCGTGATCGATTTCGAGCGCATCCTGATCGAGGCGAATTGCCCGCCCGATGTGCGCCGGCGCGTCGTCGAGCGGACCCGCGTCGCGGTGGCCGGGCTCGACACGCAGGGAATTGGCGCCCCGGTGATCGCAGAGGCGAGCGTCGGCCGCAATGCCCGCGCCATCGGGGCCGCCGCGCTGCCTATCCTCGACCGCTACCTCCTGAGCCAGCCGCGCTTCGGCTGAGGGCGCTGCGTAGACGATGCAGCCCGTGCTATGCTCCTTCCCGCGCAACAGGGAGGCTCGCATGAGCAACGAGGGTCTGACCCTTCTCGTCGGCACGACGAAGGGGGCATTTCTGCTGTCCGGCGGCAAGGGTCGGGCAGAGTGGAACGTCGCGGGGCCGTTCTGCGGCGGCTGGCCGATCAACCACGTCATCGGCGACCCCGAGAGCGGCACGATCTGGGCCGGCGGCGGCGGCGACTGGCAGGGGGCGGGGGTCTGGCGCTCCTCCGATGGCGGGGAGACCTGGGATGTGGCGCGGCTGAGCCGCGGTACCATCGACGACTGGGCCGCGAGGGACCCAGACCTCGCCGCGATGGTCGGCTGGGCGGCTGCGGCGACGCCCTTCGACGGGCTCATGAGCCAGGTCTGGTCGCTTGGCCTAGCTGGCGGCACGCTCTATGCCGGCACGAAGCCCGCGGGCCTCGTCGCCAGCCGCGACGGCGGCGTCACCTGGGCGCGCGTCGAAAGCCTGACCGACCATCCCTCGGCCGCAGGCTGGAACCCCGGCGCGGCGGGGCTGGTCCTGCACACCATCGTCTGCGACCCTGCGAACCCCGCAAAGCTCTGGGTCGGCATCTCGGCCGCCGGCGTCTTCGCCAGCGAGGACGGCGGCGCGAACTGGGAGCGGCGCAACCGGCTCGCCAATGCCGCCGCCTGCGAGGGGCACGACCATCCAGCCGCGCCGAGGGACGGCGAGACCGGGCATTGTGTGCACAACATGGTGCGCGCGGCGGGCACCGCCGACGTGCTCTACCAGCAGAATCACCACGGCGTCTGGCGATCCCCGGACGGCGGGCGGAGCTGGGAGGATGTTACCGCCGGCCTGCCCTCCACCTTCGGATTCCCGATCCGCGTGCATCCGCGCGACCCCGATACGCTCTGGACGCTGCCCCTGAACGGCGACACCCAGGGCCGCTTCCCTCCCGGCGCGGCGGCGGCGGTCTGGCGGTCGCGCGACGGGGGAAGGACATGGAAGGACCTGCGCGAGGGGCTGCCGCAGAAGGGCTGTTACTTCACTGTCCTGCGCCAGGCCATGGCCGGCGATGCACGCGATC
>NZ_JAYRTX010000148.1:0-4735 GCF_041919395.1 Albidovulum sp. | reverse complement strand
GGCCGCAGGGGTTGCGCCTCGCCCGAGAGGCGCTCAGCCTCCGCCCGCACGGTTTCCACCACGCCCGCCACTGTCCCGGGCGCGCCCTGCCAGAGGGCAAGCAGGAACCGGTCCGGGTCCTCGCGCCCGAGCCCCTCCTCGGCCAGCACGCCCCTCGGGAAGTCGGCGGCGTTGAAGGTGACGATCACATCCGCACCCCCGGCGACCGCGGCGGCAAGGACATGCACATCGCCCGGGTCCGGGAGCCAGAGCCGGGCGGCGAGCGCCTCGCGCGGCGCGACGCAGGCAGCGGGAAAGGCCGCCTTCAGCGCCGCGATCTCCCCCCGGGCGACAAGCTCGGCTCCGTGGCCGAGCTTCACCACCGCCCGCGCCCACTCCTCGAGGATGCGGTCGGACCAGAGCGGCACATAAAGACCCGCCCGCGCGACGCCGATCAGGATTTCCCTCAGCACCGTCGGATAGAGCACGCAGGCATCCAGAAGCGCCTTCATCCGTCCAGCCGGAAGAACAGCGCCTTCAGGTAGCCAGTCTCGGCCAGTTGCGGCAGTTGCGGGTGGTCGGGCCCGGCAAAGCCCGTGTGCAGAAGCTGCCCCCGCCGCCCGCCGCGGCCGATCCCGCGCGCCGAGGCATTGCGGAACTGCGTGAGGTCGGCGGCGTGCGAGCAGGAGCAGAGGCAGAGGTAGCCCCCCGGCGCGACCAGCGGCGCGGCCAGCCGCGCGACCCGCTCATAGGCCCTGAGCCCCGCCTCCAGCGCCGGTTTCGCCGGCGCGAAGGCCGGCGGATCGCAGATGACGAGGTCGAACCGCGCACCTTCGGGTCCTAGCGCCTCCATCGCCGCGAAGGCATCGCCCTTGCGCGTCTCGAACCTCTCGCCCGCCCCCATCGCCGCGGCCCCCTGCCCCGCAAGCTCGAGCGCCGCGGCCGAGCTGTCGACGGCCAGCGCCCGCGTCGCGCCCCCGGCGAGTGCGGCCAGCGCGAAGCCGCCGACATGCGAAAAGACGTCGAGCACCGCAGCCCCTTTCGCGAGCCGCGCCGCGAAGGCGTGGTTCTCGCGCTGGTCGAAGAAGAGCCCGGTCTTCTGTCCGCCGAGAAGGTCGGCCATATAGACGGCCCCGTTCATCGGCACCGGCACCGGCTCGTCGAGCGCGCCCGAAAGCACCACCGTTTCCTCCACCAGCCCTTCGAGCCCCCGCGCCCGCCCGGTTCCGTTCTTGACGATGGTCGTGACCCCCGTCACCGCGGCGAGCGCGCCCGCGAGATCGCCGATCATCGCCTCCGCCCAGGCGGCGTTGGGCTGGATCACCGCCGCCGCGCCGAAGCGGTCGATCACGACCCCTGGCAACCCGTCGGCCTCGGCGTGGACCAGCCGGTAGAACGGCGCGTCGTAAAGCCGCTCCCTCAGGGAAAGCGCCCGGGCGATGCGCGCGGCGATCCAGTCGCGGCCGATCATGGCCGCCGCGTCGCGGTCGAGGACACGGGCGACGATCTTCGAGGCGGGGTTCACGGTGACGATGCCCAGGGGCCGCCGCTCGGCGTCCTCCAGAAGCGCGATCGTGCCGGGGGCGAGCGCCTGCGTCCGGCGGTCGGTGACAAGCTCGTCGGCATAGACCCAGGGAAAGCCGTGGCGAATCGCGCGCGCCTCGGCCTTCGGGCGCAGGCGGACGATCGGGAGGGATTGGGTCATGGCAGGGTCCTGCGTGTTTCCCCTCCCCTTAATCCGCCCCGCCCGCCGGGGAAAGCCCCGGTCCTGCACCGGCCCGCGTCCTGACGGCTCCCCTGGGGACTGTCAGCCGTTTCCGTTTCCGCTATCATCGGCTCCGGGCCGCTGTCCCGGCCCGACCGCAGCAGGAAGGCCTTGCGCTTCGTTAGCGCTAACAGTAAGACCCTGCCAACCGCACGACCAGAGCCGAGGAGGATGCCATGCCCACGAGTCCCCGCCTTCTGGAGATCACGGAGCGTATCCGCGTCCGCTCCGCCGCGCATCGCGCCGCCTATCTCGACCGCCTCCGCCAGGCCCGCGACGAAGGCCCCGCCCGCGCCCACCTGAGCTGCAGCAACCAGGCCCATGCCTATGCGGCGATGGGCGGCGACAAGGACAGCCTCGCCGCCGGCCGCGCCCCGAACATCGGCATCGTGACGGCCTACAACGACATGCTTTCGGCCCATCAGCCCTACGAGGACTACCCCAAGCTCATCCGCGCCGCCGCAAGGAAGGCCGGTGCCACCGCGCAGGTCGCGGGCGGGGTCCCGGCCATGTGCGACGGCGTCACGCAGGGCCGCGCGGGCATGGAACTCAGCCTCTTCTCGCGCGACGTGATCGCACTCGCGGCCGGGGTGGCGATGAGCCACAACTGCTACGATGCGGCGCTCTACCTCGGCATCTGCGACAAGATCGTGCCGGGCCTCGTGATCGCGGCCGCGACCTTCGGTCACGTGCCGGCGGTCTTCGTCCCCGCGGGCCCGATGACCTCGGGCCTGCCCAACGATGAAAAATCGAAGGTCCGCCAGCAGTTCGCGGCAGGCGAGGTCGGCCGCGACAAGCTGATGGAAGCCGAGATGGCCTCCTATCACGGGCCCGGCACCTGCACCTTCTACGGCACCGCGAACACCAACCAGATGCTGATGGAGATGATGGGCCTTCACCTGCCCGGCTCCTCCTTTGTCAACCCGAACACGCCGCTCCGCGACGCGCTGACCGAGGCCGCCGTGACCCGCGCCGCGGCGATCACCGCGCTCGGCAACGACTACCGCCCGGTGGGCGAGATCCTCGACGAGCGCGCCTTCGTGAACGGCATCGTCGGGCTGATGGCCACGGGGGGCTCCACCAACCTCGTCCTCCACCTGCCGGCGATGGCGCGGGCGGCCGGCATCCTCCTCGAACCGCAGGACTTCGATGCCGTCTCGGCCTTCGTGCCGCTGATGGCCAAGGTCTATCCGAACGGGCTTGCCGACGTGAACCACTTCCACGCGGCCGGCGGTCTCGCGTTCCTGATCGGCGAACTCCTCGACGCGGGCCTCCTGCACGAGGACGTGCGCACCGTCGCGGGCGACGGCCTTCGGCGCTATGCCGGGGAACCGGTCCTCGCCGACGGCCGGCTCACCTGGCGCGAGGGGCCGAAGTCGACGTTGAACGACCGCATCCTGCGCCCCGCCGCCGACCCGTTCCAGCCGACCGGGGGCCTGCGCGAACTCACCGGCAACCTTGGCCGCGCCGTGATCAAGGTTTCGGCCGTGGCCGAGGAACACCGCGTGATCGAGGCACCCGCGCGCATCTTCACCGACCAGGACGCGGTGAAGACCGCCTTCCAGAAGGGCGAATTCACCGCCGACACGGTGGTCGTCGTCCGCTTCCAGGGGCCCCGGGCCAACGGGATGCCGGAGCTGCATTCGCTGACGCCCGTGCTCTCCGTTCTCCTCGGGCGGGGGCTCAAGGTCGCGCTCGTCACCGACGGGCGGATGTCGGGCGCCTCCGGCAAGGTTCCGGCCGCGATCCATGTCAGCCCCGAGGCCGCCTGCGACGGCCCCCTGGCGCGGCTGAGGGACGGCGACCTGATCCGGCTCGACGCGACCTCCGGCAGGCTCGATGCGCCGGGCGTGGACCTCGGCGCCCGGACCCCGATCGCGCCCGACCTTTCGGCGAACCGCTTCGGCACCGGCCGCGAACTTTTCGAGAGCTTCCGCCGCGCCGTCGGCCCGGCGACCGAAGGGGCATCCGCGCTCTACTGACCGCATTCATCCTGCCCCGAGTACCTCCGCCGGAGGTTCCCGCAATGCCCACCGGACGAAAACCTGAGGAGTTCTCGATGACCCCCGCCGACCAGAGCCGCCGCGCCCTCGAGATCTGCGCGCTCGCCCCCGTGGTTCCGGTCCTCGTCCTCGACCGGATCGCGGACGCCGCACCCCTGGCAAGGGCGCTCGTCGCGGGGGGGCTTCCGGCGCTCGAGGTCACGCTGCGGACGCCGGCGGCGCTCGACGCGATCCGGGCGATGGCCGAGGTGCCGGGCGGCGTTGTCGGCGCGGGCACGCTGCTGACCCCTGCCGACGTGAAGGCCGCAAAGGCGGCGGGGGCACGCTTCGGTGTCTCGCCCGGAGCGACCGACCGGCTGCTCGCCGCCTGCGAGGACGAGGGCCTGCCGCTCCTTCCCGGCGCCGCGACCGCCACCGAAGTCATGGCGCTTCTGGAACGCGGCTACAGCGTCCAGAAGTTCTTCCCCGCCGAGGCCTCGGGTGGCGTTCCGGCCCTTGCGGCGATCGGTGGGCCGATCCCGCAGGTCCGCTTCTGTCCGACGGGCGGCATCGGTCCGAAGAACGCGGGCGACTATCTCGACCTGGCCAATGTGCTCTGCGTCGGCGGAAGCTGGGTCGCGCCGAAGGACCGGGTCGCCGCCGGCGACTGGGCCGCGATCGAAGCCCTCGCGCGGGCGGCAGCGGCGCTTCCGCGACGGGCGCGGGAATGATCGGTCAGGTCCGCTCGCGTCCGCCGAGGAGCGCGCGCCGGATCGCCGACTGCGAACACGCGGCCTCGCCGAGGATCAGCCAGGCCGACACGAAACCGAGGGCAAGCGCAAGAAGCCCGTGGCCGAAGCTCAGCGACAGGGCTGCGCCAAGCCCCGACGCGGCAACGGCCCCGCTGCCTGCCGCGACGCCCATAAGGGCGAAGACCAGCGCATAGCGCCCGCGGTTGCGGCGCAGATCGAGCACTGCGAGCACCGCATCCTGCCGGTCCGTCGCCGGG
>NZ_JAYRTX010000147.1:0-4769 GCF_041919395.1 Albidovulum sp. | reverse complement strand
TCGGGCAGCGGCGGTTCGCGGTAGCGGAACTCCGATCCGATATCGACCTCGCAGGGCAGGCCGGCGAGGCTCTCGAACCAGTATTTCGCGGTGAGGCAGGCATAGGAGGCCGTGCCGCAGGCCACGAGTGTCAGCCGGTCGAGCCCGCCGAAGTCGAGGCCCTGTGGCAGGTTCAGCCTACCCCCGGCCGTGTAGTGTTTCACCGCGTCGGCAAGGACCACGGGCTGTTCCGCGATCTCCTTGGCCATGAAATGCTTGAAACCGGCCTTCTCGATGCGGGCCTGGTCAAGCTGGATGCGCATAACCTCGCGGTTGGCGTGCCGTCCGGCAGCGTCGTGGATTTCCACCCCCTCGCGGGTGACGAAGGCGTAGTCGCCCTCGTCGAGGTAGGTGATCCGGTCGGTCATGGGGGCAAGGGCGATCGCGTCGGAGCCGACGAACATCTCGCCCTCGCCATAGCCGATGGCGAGCGGCGAACCCTTGCGCGCCGCGACCATCAGGTTTTCCTCGCCATCGAAGAGGAAGAGAAGCGCGAAGGCTCCCTCGAGCCGCTTCAGCGCCGCGACCGCAGCCGCGCGCGGCGCCATCCCCGCGTCGATGTAGGATCGCGTCAGCATCACGACCGTCTCGGTGTCGGTTTCGGTCTCGCAGGTCAGTCCCCTGGCGGCGAGTTCGGAACGCAGTTCGCGGAAGTTCTCGATGATGCCGTTGTGGACGACGGCGACGGGGCCGGACCGGTGCGGGTGGGCGTTGACCACGGTCGCCGCGCCGTGCGTGGCCCAGCGGGTATGCCCGATGCCGGCCTTGCCGGGCAGGGGATCGTGCACGAGGAGGTCCGAGAGGTTGACGAGCTTGCCGACCGCGCGCCGGCGATCGAGCCGGCCATGGTTCACCGTCGCGATCCCGGCGGAATCGTAGCCGCGGTATTCCAGCCGCTTCAACGCCTCGACGAGGATCGGCGCGACCTCATGGTGCCCGAGCACCCCGACAATCCCGCACATTATTCGGTCTCTTTCCGCTTGCTGGCCTTGATGACCTTCAACTTTTCGAACAATTTCGCCGACAATCCCGGTTTCAGCACCTGCCGCGCGCGGCCGATCGCGACGGCATCGTCGGGCACGTCCTCGGTGATGACAGAGCCCGACCCCGTCATCGCCCGCGCGCCAACCCGCACCGGCGCCACCAGCATGGTGTCCGAGCCGATGAAGGCGCGTTCGCCGATCTCGGTGCGGTGCTTCATCACGCCGTCGTAGTTGCAGGTGATCGTGCCCGCACCGATGTTCGCGCGGGCGCCCACATGGGCGTCGCCGAGGTAGCTGAGGTGGCCGACCTTGACGCCCTCGTCGAGGATCGCGTTCTTGATCTCGACGAAGTTGCCGACATGGACATCCTCGGCCAGTTCCGCGCCGGGACGCAGCCGGGCGAAGGGCCCGACACGCGCACCGCGCGAGATGTGGCAGCCTTCGAGATGGCAGAAGGGAAGGATCTCGGCCTCCGATTCCACGGTCACGCCGGGGCCGAAGAAGACGTTCGGCCCGATCACCGTCTCGCGCCCGACCACGGTGTCGAAGGCGAAGAACACTGTCTCGGGTGCCGTCAGGGTCACGCCGTCCTCCATCATCTCGGCGCGCTTGCGTGCCTGGAAGATGCGTTCGGCTGCGGCGAGGTCGGCGCGCGTGTTCACGCCAAGGGTCTCGGCCTCGGAGCAGGTGACGACCTCGGCCGTCAGTCCTGCGGCGCGCGCGGCGGCGACGATGTCGGTCAGGTAGAGCTCGCCCGCGGCGTTCCTGTCGTCCAGTCCGGCCACGAGCCGGCGCAACAGCGCCGCCTCTGCCGCGATGACGCCGCTGTTGCACAGCGTGATCGACCGCTGGTCCTCGTTCGCGTCCTTCCATTCGACGATGCCGTAGAGTTGCCCGCCATGGGTGACGAGCCGCCCGTAGCGGGCCGGATCGGCGGCCTCGAAGCCCAGAACGACGACGTCCGCGGATGCTGCGAGCATCGCCCCCAGCGTGCCGGGCCGGATGAAGGGCGTATCGCCGAAGAGCACGATCACCCGCCCTTCGAACCCGTCGAGCAGCGGCAGCGCCTCGGCGACCGCGTGCCCGGTGCCGCGCTGTTCGGCCTGATGGGCGATTTCCACCGTCTCGTCATGGGCGCGGGCGGCGGCCGAGACCGCGTCGGCGCCGTGGCCGGTGACGACGATGGTGCGCTCGGGAGTGACGCTCGCCCCGGCGATCATCGCGTGAACCAGAAGCGGTGCGCCCGCGACCTCGTGCAGGACCTTGGGACGGTCCGAATTCATCCGCGTGCCCTGTCCCGCGGCAAGAATGATGAGCGCTGTGGCCATGAATATGCTTTCCTCGAACGTCGGCCCGTTTTAACCAAGGGCCCGTGGGCCGGGAAGAGGGTGAGCATCAATCATCCTTACGGCAGGTTACAATAGAAACTTTGCACGGGTTCTCTGCCGCATGCGCACGGTGATCTTCGATCTGGACGGTACCCTCGCCGATACCTCGGCCGATCTCATCGCGGCGGCGAACGCCTGTTTCCGCGACCTCGGCCACCGCGACCTGCTCGATCCGGTCGACGATGCCTTGACCGCCTTCCACGGCGGTCGCGCGATGCTGCGACTGGGTTTTTCGCGGCTGGGCGCCCCCGGCGAGGCCTCGGTGGACCGCGAATACCCGCGCCTCCTGTCCTTCTACGAGGCGGCCATCGACCGCGAGACGACGCTTTATCCCGGCGCCGTCTCGGCGGTGGAGGCGCTGCGGCAGGCCGGTTTCGTCACCGGCATCTGCACCAACAAGCCCGAGCGGCTGGCCGCGATCCTGCTCGACCGGCTGGGGGTGCGCCACCTTTTCGGCTCGCTCGTCGGCGCCGACACGCTGCCCGTCCGCAAGCCCGATCCGGCGCCCTACCGCGCCTCGGTCGAACGCGCGGGCGGAGCCGTCTCGCGGTCCATGCTGATCGGCGACACGGAGACCGACCGCCGGACGGCCGAGGCGGCCGGCGTCCCGGTGGCCCTCGTCACCTTCGGACCCGAGGGGCGGGGGGTGGCGCGGCTTTCGCCGGAAGCGCTCCTCGAACGGTTCGACGACCTGCCGGCGCTGGCCCTGCGGACGCTGGGGGAAGCATGAGAGAGCGCGGCGAGCCCGAGACCTTCACCGGCAGCTTCACCCAGCAGGAACCGATCCCCGAGGCCGGGATCGCGGCGGCGCTGAACGTCCTGCGGCACGGGCGGCTTCACCGCTACAACACGGCCGAGGGCGAGATCGCGGAAACGGCGCTCCTCGAGGAGGAATTCGCCGCCTTCACCGGCGCGAAATACTGCCTTGCAGTGGCCTCGGGGGGCTACGCGCTCGGCTGCGCGCTGCGCGCCCTGGGGATCGGGCCGGGTGACCGGGTGCTGACCAATGCCTTCACGCTCGCCCCGGTGCCGGGCGCCATCGCGGCGCTCGGGGCCGAGCCGGTCTTCGTCGAGACGACCGGGGCGCTGACCATCGACATGGACGACCTCGCTGGCAAGGCGCCGGGCGCGAAGGCGCTGCTTCTGTCCCACATGCGCGGCCATATCTGCGACATGGACCGGCTGATGGCGGTCTGCGACAAGGCTGATCTGCCGGTGATCGAGGATTGCGCGCATACGATGGGGGCCGCCTGGAAGGGCGTGCCCTCGGGCCGGCACGGGGTCATGGGCTGCTATTCGACCCAGACCTACAAGCACATGAACTCGGGCGAGGGCGGGCTCATCGTCTCGGACGACGCGGACCTCATGGCGAAGGCGATCATCCTCTCGGGCAGCTACATGCTCTACCCGCGCCACCGCGCCGCCCCGCCGCCGGAGGCGTTCGAGGCGGTGAAATACGTCACCCCGAACGTCTCCGGCCGGATGGACAACCTGCGCGCCGCGATCCTGCGCCCGCAACTTGCCGACCTGCCGCGCCAGTGCGCGCGCTGGAACGCGCTCTACCGGACGGTCGAGGCGGGGCTGCGGTCGACACCCGGCCTGACCCTGATCGACCGGCCCGACGGCGAGCAGTATGTCGCCTCGTCCTTCCAGTTCCTGCTGCCGGACTGGCCCGAAGCCAAGGTCCGCGCCGTCCTCGCCCGCGCCGCCGCGCGGGGAGTGGAACTCAAATGGTTCGGCGCGAAGGAGCCGCAGGGTTTCACCTCGCGCCACTCGTCGTGGCGCTATGCTAGGCCGCAAAGCCTGCCCGCGACCGACCGCATCCTCGCGGGCCTTCTCGACATGCGCCTGCCGCTGACCTTCAGCGAAGAGGACGCCGCCTTGATCGCCCGCATTCTTCGGCAGGAGGTATCGTCCGTCTATCAGGGCGAAGCCGAGACGCCGCTCGACGTTCCGCTTGCCGACTGAAAGCCGTCACTTGCGTGCATCGTAAAGCGGCACGGTCGAGATCGACATCTTGCCCGACCCTTGCGTCAGTTCGCTCGCATGGGCGAGGTAGATCAGCGTGTTGTTCTTCTGGTCGAGGATCCGCGTCACCCGCAGCGACTTGAAGATCAGCGAAGTGCGCTCGGAGAAGATGTTCTCCCCATCCTTGCCCTTGTCGATGTCACCCACCGTGATCGGCCCGGTTTGCCGGCAGTCGAGCGCGGAATAGGATGGGTCCTCGAACCAGTTGCCCTGGCTCAGCCGGTCGAGCACCGAGCGGTCGAAATAGGCGACGTGGCAGGTCACGCCCTGCACCTTCGGATCGGGGATCGCCTCGATGACGATGTCGTTGCCGACCCAGTCAACCCCGACC
>NZ_JAYRTX010000146.1:0-4820 GCF_041919395.1 Albidovulum sp. | reverse complement strand
GTCTCATCCTTTCGCAGGACGGAGGCCCCGGGTCACACGCGGTCCTTGTCGTGCCCTGCGACACGGGCATTCGACACGCGCCAGTGCCGCCTGCGCCGCAATTCTGCCGCCTTCGGCAGGGATTGTCGCCAGGAGGTGCCGGATCCACTTCTTTCCTTGCGAAATGCCCGTCGTTTCCGCAAAACGCGAGGCAGGAACAGGAGGGCTTGCGTGGCAGGCGTGAGAACACTCCCTTCGCAGCGGGGCGCTGTCCTGATGCGGGATGGGCAGGTGGTCGTTCGCCCCGATGGCGCGGGGCGGGCCGCGCAGCGCATGCCGTTCTTCGCGCTCATCGTCTTCGTCGCGCTCCTGATTCCGGCGTTCTTCAATATCGGAACGCTGCTGATGACGCCGTCGCGGCTCCTGTTCCTCCTGATGATCCCATTGCTGCTCTTGAAGCTGCTGGGCAGGAACTACGGGCGCATTACCTATGTCGACTGGCTCATCCTCTTTCACATGTCCTGGTTCACGCTGAGCGTCTTCGTGAACGCTTCGGCCAGCACCGCGATCACCTACACCGGCGTCAATACGGTCATCCTGCTCGGCGGCTATCTTGCGGGGCGGGCGGCGATCCGCGACCTCGACCAGTTCCTCGGCTTCGTCCGGTTCTTTGCCCTCGTCCTGACGCTCAGCCTTCCCTTCATCGTCTACGAGACGCTGACGGGGCATCTCACGATACCGAAGATCGTCGAGATGATCCCGGGTTTCACGTCGAACCGGGATGTACAGTACCCGCGCCGGATGGGGCTCGATCGGGTGCAGTTCGTGTTCGTCCACCCCATCCACTACGGCTTCTTCTGCTCCCTTTCGGTCGCGCTCTTCTTCCTCGCGATGAAGAACCAGATGGGCAACTTCCGGCTGTGGGCGCAGACCGCCGTGCTCGCGCTCACTACCTTCTTCTCGCTCTCGAGCGGCCCGTTCCTGTCGATGATCATCCAGTTCCTGCTGATCATGTGGCTTTACGTGATGCGCAAGAACGAGCGGCCGTGGATGACGCTGGTCTGGCTCAGCCTCGGGCTCTACGTCGTGCTCGAGATAGCGTCGAATGGCCCGGCGCTTTACTACATCATCACGAAGCTGGCGTTTAACCCCGGAACGGCAAACGCACGGCGCATCCTTCTCGACTATGGCATCGACCAGGTTATGGTGACGCCGGTCTTCGGCATCTTCAAGCGACCCTGGAACCTGCCGCCCTGGATGACAGGCAGTCTCGACAACTACTGGCTCGGCCTTGCCGTGGCCTTCGGATTCCCCACCTTCTTTTCGCAGTTCCTCGCGTTCATCCTCGCCATCGTCGCTGTCGCCAAGCGCGATTTTCCCAAGGGCAGCACGCTCGACCGGGTGAGAACTGCCTGGGTCATCTCCATGATCAGCGCCACGCTGACGCTCGGCACGGTCTTCGTCTGGAGCGAGATCGCCTCGTTCATGTTCTTCTTCTTTGGTGCCGGCCTGTGGATGCTGGACACCGAGGTCGAGACCGGCGAGGAGCCGCCCGAGTCCGAGTCCGAGGCGGAGCCGCGACGCGGGCCGCAGTATTCACGCTTCGGCCCCTCCCGGCAGCGACCGGTCGCGCCGGGGCTTGTGCCGCGCGCGGCGGGGCGCCGGGCATGAGCGGCGGGCCTGCGGCATGAGCGTAAAATCGGAATTCATCTCGAAACGGTCGGTGCCGCTCGACTGCATCCGGGCGACAGCCATCGTCATGGTCGTCGTCTTCCACGTGGCGACGCGCTATCCCGATGCCGCCCTCGACCCGGTCGCCGCATTGTTCCGCGCCTGGGGCACACTCGGCGTCGACATCTTCTTTCCCTTGAGCGGCTATCTCATCACCTCCTTCCTCATCCGGCACGCCGATGCCGGTTCGATCCGTACCTTCTTCCTCAGGCGGTTTTTCCGGATCGTGCCGCTCTACATGGCGGCTGTGACGATCTATTTCCTCGCAGCCAAGGTGCTCGGCCAGGAACCGGGGATCATTGACCGGATCTGGATTCCCTACACGTTCATGACCGGCTGGTTCATCTTCTTCGACGGGGTCGAGACGGTGCCCTACACCATCACCTGGTCGCTCTCGGTCGAGGAGTTCTCCTACATCGTCATCGGCCTTGCCGCGCTGGTCGCGCGCCGGTCGCTGCCCGCCTTCCTCGTTTTCCTGAGCCTCTTCTCATTGGGCCTGAGGTTCTACTTCAACACGGTGGGCCACGGAGGGATCTATCACTTCCCGCTGACCCGGCTCGATTCCATCGCCATGGGTGGCGTTCTTGCCTGGGCGATGGGCCGGGGGATGCCGGTCATCGGCCCGATCGCCGTGCTGACACTGATCGCGCTCGGGGCGAGGATGCTTGGCGGCGCCTTCGCGCCGACCTTCCTTTACACGCTCGTCACCTGCCTGACCCTGCTGGCCATCGCGGTATCGGAGGCCTGGCTCAGGGGCTACCGCGGGCTCCTCGCCACCGGATATGCGCGGGTGGGATTTTATTCCTACTTCATCTATCTCTTTCACTTCATGGTGCTCGAGGCGCAACTCATGGCCGAGCGCGCGCTTGGCGTCGGCGGGCTGCCCTTCTGGGTCAATGCCGCGCTCTGCCTCGCTCTGAGCTACGCCGCCGCGGTCGTCTCGTTCCGCTGGTTCGAGGGGCCGATGCTGCAGTTCGGGCGGCGGCTCGAGTCGCGGCCGGTCACGCGGGCGGGGGTGGCGGTCGGGACCGGGGCGGGCCGTGACTGAGGGGCGCGGGGCGAAGGGTTCGTTATGGGTGTGCCAGGTTCGGAAATGATGCGGGGCGACGTCACAAGGACGGCCGAGGCGGCCGCGCCGGAGGCAGGGAGCCTGCCGCCCACCCTCGCGCGCGGGGCGATCCCTTCGCTCGACGGCATCCGGGCGGTGTCGGTGGCGATCGTCTTCTTCGCGCATGCCGGGCTTTCCGACGCCATCGCTGGCGGTTTCGGCGTGACGATCTTCTTCTTCCTGTCAGGGTTCCTGATCACCACGCTCTTCCTGCGGGAATGGCGCGACACCGGCGGCATCCACATCGGCAAATTCTATGTCCGCCGTTTCCTGAGGCTCTCGCCGCCGCTCTTCTTCACGCTCGGACTGGGCTACCTGCTCGTCTGGCTCGGTTTCGCGGACGGCAAATTCGACCCGCTCGCGATCCTCAGCCAGCTTCTCTATTTCCACAACTACTACCTCGCGGCCTTCCCCGATGGCGGGTCCGTCGTCGTCGGACTGCAGCCGCTCTGGTCCCTGTCGGTGGAGGAGCACTTCTACCTCATCTTCCCGCTCATCTTCCTGCTCTTCACCCACGGGAAGGTGCGGCTTCCCCACATCGTCGCACTGCTCGTCGTTATCGTCGCCTGGCGCTACTTCCGCTGGCAGGTCCTGCTCGACACCCAGTGGACGATCTACATCTCAACCGACACGCGGTTCGACTCGATCCTCTACGGCTGTCTTCTGGCGCTCATGGAGCGGAACGGGACGGCGCGGCGGGTTCTGCCGGCCGACAACCGACGGCTCACGTTCCTCGTCTTCGGGGCGCTCGCGGTGCTCGCCCTCTCCATCCTCGCACGCGACATGACGTTCCGGTCAACGCTTCGCTACACGGTGCAGGGTCTCGCGCTGATGGTGGTCTTCCACTACGCGGTCACGCGGCCCGACTACTGGCTCTTCCGGCCCTTGAATCTTGGCTGGGTCAGGACGATCGGGCTTTATTCCTACTCGATCTACCTCGCCCACTACGTGATCATCCGCATTCTGGAAAAGTACGGCTGGTTCGAGGGCAACGCCGCGCTCTTCATCGCCGCGGCCGCGGTCATATCCATCGCCTATGCCGCCTTCGTCTGGCATGTGATCGAGGCGGTGCCGCGCCGGCTCAGGCACCGCTTCGCCTGATCCGTTCAGGCGGCGGCGTCCTCCGGCGCCTCCTTGGCGCCGGTCATGAAGGCCACGGCATCCGACATGGTGAAATCTCCCGGCCGGATCACGCAGAGCCTGCGGCCGAGGCGGTGGATGTGGATGCGGTCGGCCACCTCGAAGACATGCGGCATGTTGTGGCTGATCAGGATGACGGGCAGGCCCCGCGCCCGCACGTCGCGGATGAGTTCGAGTACCCTGCGGCTTTCCTTCACGCCGAGCGCGGCCGTGGGCTCGTCGAGGATCACCACCTTCGAGCCGAAGGCGGCGGCGCGCGCCACCGCCACGCCCTGCCGCTGACCGCCCGAGAGCGTCTCCACCGCCTGGTTTATGTTCTGGATCGTCATCAGGCCAAGCTCGTTCAGTTTCTCCCGCGCGAACTTCTCCATCGCCGGGCGGTCGAGCTTGCGGAAGACATGGCCCATGATCCCCGGCCGCCTGAGCTCGCGCCCCATGAACATGTTGTCGGCGATCGAGAGTGCGGGCGACATGGCAAGCGTCTGGTAGACGGTCTCGATCCCGGCGCCGCGCGCTTCGAGCGGGGTCGAGAAGGCGACCTTGCGGCCCTCCAGCCAGATGTCCCCCTCATCCGGCACCACGGCGCCGGAGATCGCCTTGATCAGGGTCGACTTGCCGGCGCCGTTGTCGCCGATCACGGCGAGAATCTCGCCGGGGTAGAGGTCGAAGTCGCACTGGTCGAGGGCGACGACCTTGCCGTAGCGCTTGACGAGATTGCGGGCTTTGAGAATCGGGTCCATCACGCGGCCACCTTTCTGATCCACTGATCCACGGCTACGGCGAAGATGATCAGCGCACCGATGAGGAAGAAGGTCCATTGCGGGTCGGTGCCGACAAGGCGCAGGCCCATCTCGAAGACGCC
>NZ_JAYRTX010000145.1:0-5040 GCF_041919395.1 Albidovulum sp. | reverse complement strand
AAGTTCATCATGTCGGTGGTCATCGGTGGTCCTCTCGGTCTTGGGTTGGCGTAAGCAACCAGACCCTACCGGAACATCGCCGGTGACCACCTCAGACAGAACCTACACCACCCGATGGGGCACTACCCGTAATCCGCCTCGGCGAGCGCGTTTCTGGCCAGGGTTGTTGCCGCGATGGCGGATCGGATTGCCGGGACGCCGGATGGAAGTGTCGTGAACCCGGATGGGAATGTCTTGAAGCGTGGCGCGACTGATGTGAAAGCCGCGGGGTTGCAGTCTTGTCGGAGTAGACTGCGCTCACGCCTTACGCGGGTGCCCGGAAGTCCTCACCGAATGCGCGATGGGGAACGGGCCTGCCCCACGGCTCCGCATCCGCACGCGCGGACCTGGAGACGGCCGGGGAGACCTGCCGTGGTCCGCCTTCGGAAGCCATGGATGGGGAACGGCCGCCGTCGCTCTCACTGAACGATGACAGGGAGAAGGCCTGCCCGGGAGCTCGACCGGACATCGGCCCTCTCCCGGGCGACGGGTTGCGTGCGCGGGACCGGGAGGCCTGGTTTCCATGAGCCGAGAGAGGCGCCCCGCCCGCCGCGGCTCGACACGGATGCAGTTCGCTCCGGCCCGTCACGACCTTAGGGCAGGTAAGGTGCCGACGCGTCCCCAAGTCTGAACGTCCGAAACGGCCGCACTATGAATGCGGTGGCCGATGCCCGCGCCGACGCCGGGACAATCGCTTCCTTTCCGGGCACAGTCAACGGCGGCCCGCCGCGGTGGGTCCGCCGTTTGCAGCATGCCGAGGTCGCGACGCGATCGGGGATCGGTGCAGGTGGCAGGGCCCCGCACCCGGGTCGCCCCGGAAACCCTGCATGGCGCTCCGATCCGAGGATCGTGCTACGGCCGCGAGATTTTTACCGTGTCACACCTGCGGGGCGACATTACCACGCGGGGGCCCGTGTTCAAGGTCACCAGCGGTGGCGCATCCTCTGCCGCGCCGCGCGAAGCATTCGCGCGTCCCGTATGAGCTGGACACGATGGCGATGCCAACCGACCCGTCGCGTCTCCGACTTGCGGCCATCGCCGCAGAACCGAGGCTCACACCGCGGGTCTGGTGACTGGCACGCCCCCGAGCCTCAACGTCAGCCGCGCCCGGCGGGTGTCAGCGAGGTCCGGTGCGGAGGCACGTAGCCGCCGCCGACCACAGGTTGTCACAGTCAATCACGCAACTGTGATCTCGGTTCTTTGAGGGGCCCTGGTTCTTTAAAGGGTCATTCAACGGCCCTTGAAGTCCCGTTAAACACCTGGCTTGGCGCTGATCGCCCGGAGGTTGCGGATGTGCCGGTCGTGTTCGGAGCTTGCCGGACTACACCCCCCGTAGACAATTGGACGGAAGCAAGAGGTTGTGGTTCGATTGCGATCAGCCACCGGCAGTTGACCCGGCGAGCAGGATCGGAAGGACGGGCCGCCATGTTCACATTCTCCAGCGAGACCGGGGCCGGGGTGGCTCTGGCGGTGCGGATGCGGCCGGTGGGTGAGCTCAGGCCCTATGCGGGCAACGCGCGGACGCATTCGCGGCGCCAGGTCCGCCAGATCGCCGACAGCATCACCCGGTTCGGCTTCACCAATCCGGTGCTGACCGACGACGCCGGCGGCATCATCGCCGGCCATGGCCGCGTGGCGGCGGCGCAGCTTCTCGGCATCACCGAAGTGCCGACGATCGCCCTCTCGCATCTGAGCCCGGAGGAGCGGCGCGCCTATGTGCTCGCCGACAACAAGCTTGCGGAGAACGCCGGCTGGGACCGGGAGACCCTCGCGATCGAGTTGCAGGGTCTGATCGATATCGGCTTCGATCTGGAACTGACCGGGTTCTCGCTCGCCGAGATCGACTTCACGCTCGATGCCGCGCGCGAGCGATCCTCCGACGGTGCGGGGCGGGAGGACAGGTTGCCGGCAGAGGTGACGGGTCCGGCGGTGACCCGGCCGGGGGATCTCTGGAACCTCGGCGGTCACCGGCTGGTCTGCGGCGACGCGCGGGACGCGGAGGCCGTGGACCGGGTGATGGCGGGCGAGCCGGCCGATGTGATCTTCGCCGACCCGCCCTACAACGTGCCGATCGACGGCCATGTCTCCGGCCTCGGGCGCATCCGGCACCGCGAGTTTGCCTTTGCCTCCGGCGAGATGAGCGCGGCGGCGTTCATCGCGTTCCTGGAGGCCTCGCTCGGGCAGGCGGCGCGCGTCGCGAAGGACGGCGCGATTGCCTTCGTCTGCATGGACTGGCGCCACATGGGCGAGCTCCTTGCCGCCGGGAAGAAGGTCTTCAGCGCGCTGAAGAACCTCTGCGTCTGGAACAAGACCAACGGCGGCATGGGCAGCTTCTACCGCTCGAAGCACGAACTCGTCTTCGTCTTCAAGGTGGGCACCGCGGCGCACACGAATAGCTTCGGCCTCGGCGAAACCGGGCGCTACCGGACCAACGTCTGGGACTATGCCGGGGTGAACGTTCCGGGCCGGACCGCTGAGGAGGCGCTTGCCATGCATCCGACGGTGAAGCCGGTCGCGCTCATTGCGGACGCGCTCCGCGACTGCTCGCGTCGCGGCGAGACGGTCCTCGATCCGTTTGCCGGCTCGGGATCGACGCTGATCGCGGCGGAGAGCTGTGGCCGGCGCGCGCGGCTCGTCGAATACGACCCGCTCTACTGCGACGTGATCCTGAGGCGGTGGCAGGACTGGTCCGGGCGCCCGGCCCTGCGGATGGCGGACGGGGCGCGGTTCGATGTGATCGCGGCGGGAGAGCCGCTCGGGGCAGGGGGGGTGAGGGGATGACGCAAGGCAGGAAGGGCCGGAAGGGCGGGACGACGGAGCGGCCGGACCCGCTGACCGATCTCGAGCGCGCGGTTCTCGACGAGGGCCGGCGGCGCGTCCCCGTGCGCGACGGCGGCGAGACGGTCGAGATGAGCGTGAACGAGATCGTCACGCGAAAGACCGCGGAGACGGCGGCAAAGGGCAGTCCCCATGCGCAGCGAACCTGGTTCAAAGCCAGTGCCGAGGTCGCCGCGCGCGAGGCAGAGATCAAGGAGGAGAACGCCGGTTTCTGGCGCAAGTATCAGCGCACATGGAGGCGCGCGATCGCACAGGCGAAGAACGCGGGGCTGCCGCTGCCGGAACCGGTCCCGCATCCCGATGACATCGTGATCGACGCCCGGAACAACATCTCGGTCGACGGTCCGGTGACGGGGGCCGAGGCACGGGCTCTCGCCGTCATTGCCGAGCAGCGGGATGCATTCCTGCGGCAGCATGTGCTCGACGCGAAGCGGGGCCTTCTGAACCGCGCTGCGGAGCGTGAGCAGGGCTTCGGCAGCGCCTTCCTGATGGCCTCCATGTGCAACGAGGTCCTGCCGGCGCGCCTGCGGCTCGACGAGACCGGGATGTGGCACCGCTGCTGCCAGTTCCGGTCGCAGACGATCCGCGAGCCGCTGAAGGACGACACCCGCGCCTGGAAGAAGCTGCGCATGCCGACCCGCCGGGGTGCAGCCGCGCCGGATCTCGCCACCTTCGTCCGCCTGCTGCCGGCCCTCGGCGAGGTGGCGGCGGATCTCGCGGCATCGGCGGGAGCCGACCGGGAGATCGAGTGCGCCATCGATCGCGCCCTCGCGCGGACGGTAACGCTGGCGCGGGCGGCGGCACCCCCGACCTGACCCGCCGGACGTCTCCACCGCTCGGCCAGTTCGGATCGACGATCTCACCGCATGCCGGACCCGTCGGGGTCTTCGAACCCCTTCGCGCCCGGGCACGGACGGGACCGCCGCCAGGCGCTGCGTTCCGCTTCACGCCGTTCGGGACCCGTTCCGAGCGTGAATGCCATCGAATGGAGCACCCCGCGAGCATGAGGATCGTTCATGCGTTCCGCCTCGGCCTCGACGCAGGCGATGGCCCAGGCGATCCCGTCCCGAAAGCCTCGATAGTATTCCGGTACACGACTCATGGTGCGTTCCTCCTGATCCTGTCGCGGCGCTACGGTCGGCTTCCGGCCGGTCCACAATACCACCGCGAGCCGGACAGCTGACACATGCACCGGGCCGAAAGTCCAGAGCGAGCACCGATGACTAAGGAAGCATGTCTGAGGCTAGCAGCAGAGCAGTCAACTCCTGTCAGGCAATTTGACCGTGACGCGCAGTCCCGGCCCGTCCGGCCCATCTGAGAGCTCTACGGTACCGCCGTGAAGAGCTGCGATCGCGTCGACGATTGACAACCCCAGACCGGCACCCGAGCCGGACGGGCCGGATCGGAAGAAGCGATCGCGCACCCAGGTTCGCAGTCCGATCGGAATTCCGGGACCTGTGTCGTCCACCGTCAGGACAAGCTCGTCGTCACGCCGTGTGACCGTCAGCGTTATCTGCCCTCCGACCGGGGTGTGGCGAAGCGCGTTGTCGACAAGGTTCCGCACCAGAACCGCAAGAAGTTCGGCATTGCCAGAGACGACGCTCTGCGCCTCATCACCCAAGGCGAGAGCGATTTCGACGCCCTTGGACATCGCCTGTTGCGCATAATCGGCCATCACGGAGCGCAGGATTGCTACCAGTTCGACAGGTGCGAGGCTGCCCGCCAGTGCCGCGGCGTCGATCCGCGCCAGTGCGAGAAGTTGCACCACGAGTTGTGTTGCGCGTTCGGTTCCAGCCAGCACGCCCTGAAGCGCTTCCTGGCATTCTTGCCGATCTCTCGCGGCAAGTGCCACTTCGGCGTGGGTACGAATGGCGGCCAAGGGCGTGCGCAGCTCGTGCGCAGCATCGGCTGCAAAACGCCTGTCGCGTTCGCGTACGCTCGCTATACGGACGAAGAGCTCGTTCAATGCGGTGACCAACGGCAATGTCTCGCGCGGTGCATCATTTGCCGAGAGCGGTTCTGTATCGGATGGTGCGCGTCTTGCGACCGCCCCGGCGACGCGGTGGAGGGGTGCGAGACCCCAGCGCACCGACGCCCAGATCAGCGCGGCAAGCAGTGGCACAGCTACCCACAGCGGATGCAGTACATGTGCCGCGATCCGCG
>NZ_JAYRTX010000144.1:0-5077 GCF_041919395.1 Albidovulum sp. | reverse complement strand
GGCGCGAGGTGCCGGTGACACGATCGCCGCGCGCGGCAAGGGCATCGGCCAGCCCCCTGCCGACGCCACGCTGCGCACCGCTGATCAGAACTTCCATCCCGCCGCCTCCTTCTGTCCGGAAATGCTCCCCGGGGTGAACAGGCCGCGAGGCCAGAAGGCGGCAGGTGCCCGCTTCCTGCTGCCGGCTCAGTTTGTCTTCCGTGCCGGCACGAAGGGCAGGGGCGCCACCGGGATGCCGTCCTCGACGAGCCTTCGTGCCTCGTCGGCCTTCGCCTCGCCGTAGATGGAGCGTTCCGGGACACGGCCTTCGTGCATCGCCCGCGCCTCGGCCGCGAAGTTCAGCCCGACGTATTCGGAGGTCTCCTCCACCTGCCGGCGGAGTGCAGCAAGCGCCGCCTCGATCGGGCTCTGCGGCGTGGCGAGCGGTCCTGCGGCGGTGGCGGCGGCAGCCGCCTTGCGCGCGGGCCTCACGGCGGGCGCCATCAGCGTCTTGGCGACCCCGGTCGCGCCACAGACCGCGCAGGCGACATGGCCCGCCGCCGCAAGCCGGTCGAAGGCCTCGGCCGACTGGAACCAGCTTTCGAAGGCGTGGTCGTTGCTGCAGGTGAGCGAATAGCGGATCATGCGAAACCCCGGCCGTCCCCCTCTATGTGGTCAGAGGGGACGGGGAATCAAGCGTTTCGCGGCCCGGGCGCGAAGGCGGCGAGGATCGCGCCGAGTTCCGGCTCGGCCACCTTCCGGGCGGCCTTGGCCGGCCGGAACCAGCGCCGCCGGCGCTGGCAGCGCTCGGGAAAGTCGGACTTGAGACGTGCCACCTCGATTGGAAAGACCGAGACGATGCAGGGCTGCGCCGAGCCGTCCGCCATGGCCTTGTCGTAGGCGTAGAGCCCGAGCATCCCGCCCGTGACCTGACCCTCCACCCCGGCTTCCTCGAAGGCCTCGCGCAGCGCCGCCTCGGCGGGTGTCCTGTCCTTCATCAGCCAGCCCTTGGGGATCACCCAGCGACCGGTGTCGCGGCTGGTAACCAGAAGCACCTCGGGGCCGCGCCTTTTCGTCACGCGAAAGCACAGCGCACCTGTCTGCGCCATCGCCTCGGCCCCGTTGCCGCCAGTCTGTTCCATCTTCTTCATGGGTCTTCCGGGCCCGAAACGGACCCGGCTCCTGCCAAGACCTGCCGCTCCCCGACATTACGCGGGAATTGTGGAAAAACTTAGCACCGCCGCTGCCCCTATTCCACACCTAAGGCCGGCCATCCGGTCTCAGACGGTCGGAATCCCGCCCGACAGGATTGTCCGGAACCAGTCCGTGTCGATGTTGCCGCCCGAGAGGACGACGCCCACGCGACGGCCCTTCATCGCTTCCCGCTCCTGCAGGAGCGCGGCCAGTGCCGCCGCGCCAGCACCTTCCGCAACGTTGTGGGTGGCCGAGAAGAGGAGGCGGACGGCCACCGCGACCTCCTCCTCGCCGACCGCGACGATGCGGGCCGCGCCCCGGCCGTAGATGTCGAGCGCCGCCGGCACCGGCACGCGGACCGCCATCCCGTCGGCGAAGGTGCGGGCGGAGTTCGTCTCGACGATCCGCCCGGCCTCGAAGGAAAGCTTCGCACCGGGGGCATCGGCGGCGACCACGCCCACCACCTCCGTCGAGAGCCCCAGCGCGTCGCGCGCGGCGATCACCCCGCAGATGCCCGAGCCACAGCCGATCGGGACATAGACGGTGTGGAGCGGAGGGGCAGCGCGCAGGAATTCGAGCCCGTAGGTCGCGACCCCGCGGACGAGTTCGGAATGGAAGGGCGGCACCGGAAAGAGCCCCTCGGCGGCCGCCCGCATTGCCGCCTCTCTGGCGGTGTCGAAGTCCTCGCCATGTTCGCGCAGATCCGCCCCGAAGGCGCGCATGGCCGCGTTCTTCTCGACCGCGTTTCCCTTCGGCACGTAGATGACTGCGCGCAGGCCCGCCCGCGCCGCCGCCCGCGCCTGGGCCTGGCCATGGTTGCCGCGCGTCGCGGTGATGATGCCGGGGCAGTCGGGATGGGTTCGGCGCAGCCAGTCGACGAAGGTGATGGCGCCGCGCGCCTTGAAGGCCCCTATCGGCCCGTGGTTCTCGTGCTTGACCCAGGTCTCGGCACCGGTGGCTTCGGCGAGAAGCGGCCAGGCATATTGCGGCGTGGGGTCCATATGGCCATGGACCAGCCGTTCGGCGGCCTCCAGTTCGTCAAGCCTGAACTGCATCAGCGGCTCCTTTCAGGGGAGGGCCGGTTTCGCGGGCGAGTGCGGCGAGGAAGGCGGCGACGGCGGCCCCGGCGGTGAAGGGGGCGAGGGCGCGGGCTGCGGCTTCGGCCTGCCGCACCTGCGCCCGCGAATCGGCGAGGCCGAGGATCGCCGCTGCAAGGCTTGCGGCATCGGTGACCTCGATCGCGCCCCCCGCCGCGAGGAGCGCGGCATAGGCGGGTGCTGCGTTCGCCACGTGCGGGCCGGTCAGGATCGCCGAACCGTGTGCCGCAGGCTCGAAGGGCGTGTGGCCGCCCCGATCCACGAGCGAGCCGCCGACAAAGGTCATGCCGGCACCGGCATACCAGCGGTCCATCTCGCCCAGAGTGTCGGCAAGATAGACCGGGAGGGCTGCGTCGGGCTCCGCACCGGCGCTGCGCGTCGCGAAGGCAAGCCCCGCATCACGGATCGCCGCCTCGACCTCGGCGCGCCGCCGGGGATGGCGCGGGGCGAGGATCAGGCGGAGGTCGGGGCGCGCCGCGAGGGCCCGCTTGAAGGCGGCAAGCACGATCGCCTCCTCTCCCGCGTGGGTCGAGGCAGCAAGGAGCGTCGTCGCGCGAGGACAGGGCAGGGGTGCGGCGTCGATGGCGCCCGCCGCCGATTTCAGCACCATCAGCGGGCCGATCCGGTCTTCGGGAAGGCCGAGGGCGCGGAACCGGTCGCGCGAGGCCGTGTCCTGCGGGGCGAGCCAGGTGATCGCGCCGATGACGCTGCGGGCGAGGCCGGGAATGCGCCGCCAGGCCCCTGCGCTGCGCTCGGATATCCGGGCGGCGAGGCAGAAGACAGGGATGCCACGCGCCGCCGCCAGGCGGAGCCGGTTCGGCCAGAGCTCGTTCTCGATGACGATCAGGGCTGCCGGCCGGGCGGCGTCGAGAAAGCGCTTGAGGGTCCGGGTGTCGTCATGGGGCGCGAGGCGCACGGCGGTTCCGGGCAGGGCCCAGCCCTGCACGAGGTCGCGGCCGCTGAGGCTGTTCGCCGTCACCACGAGACGCAGCCCGGGCAGCGCCGAGCGCAGCGCGGCGATCACCGGCCGTGCCGCCGCGAGTTCGCCGTTCGAGGCGCCGTGGAGCCAGACCACCGGCCCCGCGCCCTCGGGCGGTTCGGGCGCACGGAGGCGTTCCGCCCCCGGCCAGGGCGCGAGCGCCGCGCGGAGGCGGAGCGAAAGCCCCGCGAGCCACATCAGGAACCGGTAGAGCACCATGTCCTTCGTCTGCCATGGCCCGTGCGACGGGGCAATGGTGCGCGATGATCCGGACGCGAAGCGCCGGCCGCCGGGACGCTCCCGCTCTCCTGCGGCCGAGGTCCCTGCGGCGGGGCAAGTGGCCGGATGCGTTCGCATCGGCCTTCCTGTCCGGAAACACCCCGGAGGTATCCGGTAAGGCAGCGCCTCCCCCTTCGGGTCGCCGCCGTCGGCGGCGAAGGCTCAGCCCTTTTCGGCGGTGGCGGCCCGGAACCAGGCGGCAATCCTGGCACGGTCAAGGGGGTCGAGGAACGAGGCCGAAGGAGGCGGCATCGCATGGCTGATGCCGGCCTGAAGGTAGATCTGCCGCGCATGGGCCGCGATCTGGCCGGGCGTTTCCAGCAGCACGCCCTTCGGCGCGCGGGCGATTCCTTCGAAGCCGGGCTCGGCCGCATGGCACATCGAGCAGTTGCCGAGGACAATCCCGGTGACCTCGTCGAATCCCGGCGCGGCGGCGAAGCGCTCGGCGGCGGGGTCGAGCCTGGCGTCCTCGTCGGCGGATGTCGTCGGCGCGGCCGAAAGCCAGGCGATCACGAGGAAGAGGAGCACGGTCGCAGCCCAGGTCCACCATGGGCTGCCCTTGCGGGCATGGCGGGTGTTGAACCAGTGCCGGATTGTCACGCCCATCAGGAAGACGAGGCTCGCGATCAGCCAGTTCCACTGCGTCGCGAAGGCGAGCGGGTAATGGTTCGACAGCATCATGAAGAGGACGGGGAGGGTCAGGTAGTTGTTGTGCGTGGACCGCAGCTTGGCAATCTTGCCGTATTTCGGGTCCGGCCGGCGTCCGGCGACGAGATCGGCGACGACGATCTTCTGGTTGGGTATGATCACGAGGAAGACGTTCGCGCTCATGACCGTCGCGGTGATCGCGCCGAGGTGGAGAAGCGCCGCGCGCCCGGTGAAGACGTTGGTGTAGAAGAGGGCGAAGCCAACCAGGACGAGGTAGAGGAGGATCATGAGAAGCGTCGGATTCTCCCCGAGGGGCGAGCGGCAGAGCAGATCGTAGATCACCCATGCGGCGAGGAGCGACGCGAGGGAGATCGCGATCGCCTGCCAGGGTGCGAGGTCCATGACCGCGGGGTCGATGAGGAAAAGCCCGGCCCCGAGGTAATAGACGAGGCCAAGCAGCGCGAATCCCGAGAGCCAAGTCGCGTAGCTTTCCCATTTGAACCATACGAGGTCGCCCGGCATCTGCTCGGGTGCGACGAGGTATTTCTGGATGTGGTAGAAGCCGCCGCCATGGACCTGCCATTCCTCCCCGTCCGCACCGGAGGCAAGATTACGGTCGCGGTGGAGTCCGAGGTCGAGCGCGATGAAGTAGAAGGAGGAGCCGATCCAGGCGATGGCGGTGACGACATGCAGCCAGCGCACGGCGAATTCGAGCCAGTCGGAGAGGAGCGTCGGATCGGGCATAAGGACCTCGGGTCGGATTCTGGGCGAGCTTACGGGGGAAACCCGGCCGAAGGCTATGCCGCGCTTGGCCTTTCTGATAATCCGTCGAATACCTGAGAACTTTCAAGATTGCCCGAAGAATGGCCTATGTCAGCAACATCCGCATGTTCGTCCGGGT
>NZ_JAYRTX010000143.1:0-5115 GCF_041919395.1 Albidovulum sp. | reverse complement strand
TTCGCCCGGCCCTCGGGACGCTCGCGCGCGATGGCGACCTTCTCGGGCCGGATCGCGAAGAAGACCTTGGTGCCCTGGTCGATCCGCTCGGTCGAGGATGCGATGATCTCGGGCTGGCCCTCGGCCCAGGCAATCGCATACTTGTCGTCGCCTTTGCGGGTCGCCCGGCCCTCCACGATGTTCACATCCCCGATGAAGTCCGCCACGTAAACCGAGTTCGGAGTTTCGTAAATCCGGCCGGGCGTGTCGACCTGGATCATCTTACCGTGGTCCATGACGGCCACGCGGGAGGCCACCGTCATCGCCTCTTCCTGGTCGTGGGTCACGATCACGAAGGTGGTGCCGGTCTTTTCCTGGATGTCCATCAGCTCGAACTGCGTCTCCTGCCTGAGCTTCTTGTCGAGCGCGCCCAAGGGTTCGTCCAGCAGGAGAAGCTTCGGCGCCTTGGCGAGCGAGCGGGCAAGCGCCACACGCTGGCGCTGGCCGCCGGAAATCTGGTGCGGCTTGCGCTTGGCAAACTTCTCGAGCCGGGTGAGGCGCAGCATCTCCTCCACCCGGGCGGGAATCTTCTCCTTCGGCATGGCGGACCGCTTCAGCCCGAAGGCGATGTTGTCCCAGACCGTGAGATGCGGGAAGAGCGCGTAGCTCTGGAACATCATGTTTGTTTCCCGCTTGTTCGGCGGGATCGGTGCCTGATCCACCCCGTCAAGCAGGATCTTGCCTTCCGTCGGCGTCTCGAATCCCCCGAGCATCCGCATCAGCGTGGTCTTGCCGCAGCCCGAGGGCCCGAGCAGCGCGAAGAACTCGCGCCGGAAGATGTCGAGCGTGACGTCGTCGATCGCGACGAACTCGCCGAATCTCTTCGTCACGTTCCGGAATTGGATCAGCGGCTTCTGGTCGGGGTCGAGCCAGGGGGCGAAGACAGGCCGGTTGGCTGGTTGCGCCATGATGTTCCCTCGTCATGTGAAACGCCCCGCGCCGTGGGGCGCGGGGCGAAGGGCGTCCGGTCTCAGGTGCCGGACTTGATCTTGGTCCAGAGCCGCGTCACGTCGCGGTTGACCTTCGGGTCCCAGGGCGAGGTGGTGTAGAGGTTCGCGGTCGTTTCCTCGTCCGGATAGATCGCCGTGTCGCCGATCACGTCCTCGTTCAGGAACTCCTGCGAGGCCTTGTTGCCGTTCGCATAATAGACGTAGTTCGACGCGGCGGCCGCGTTGTGGGCGTCCATGATGAAGTTCAGGAACTTGTGCGCGGCGTCCGGGTTCGGCGCATCGGCCGGGATCGCCATCTGGTCGAACCACATCAGCGCGCCTTCCTTCGGGATGTGATACTCGATCTCCGCCCCGTTGTTGGCTTCCGCCGCGCGGTCGCGCGCCTGCAGGATGTCGCCCGACCAGCCGAAAGCCATGCAGATGTCGCCGTTGGCGAGAGCGTTGATATATTCCGACGAATGGAACTTCAGGATGTAGGGCGCGATCGCGGTCAGCACCGGCTCCACCTTGGCGATGGTCTCCATGTCCTGCGCGTCCGGGTCCTCGCCGATGTATTTGAGCGCGGCCGGGATGATCTCGGTCGGCGCGTCGAGCACGTGCACGCCGCAGGTCGCGAGCTTCTCCATGTTCGCGGGATCGAAAAGGAGCGCGAGCGAGTTGACCGGCGCGTCCTCGCCAAGCACTTCCCTGACCTTGCCCACGTTGATGCCGATGCCGGTCGTGCCCCACATGTAGTTGATGGAGTACTCGTTGTCGGGGTCGTACTTCGCAGTCCGCTCCTGGATCACGTCCCACATGTTGGCGAGGTTCGGCAGCTTCGACTTGTCGAGTTTCTGGAACGCGCCGGCCTGGATCTGCCGCTGCAGGAACGAGCCGCTGGGGACGACGACGTCATAACCCGAGGCCCCGGCGAGCATCTTCGTCTCGAGGATCTCGTTCGAATCGAACACGTCGTAGACGAGCTTGATGCCGGTCTCCTCTTCGAACTTCGCCAGCAGCGTCTCGTCGATGTAGTCGGACCAGTTGTAGACATGGACCTCTTCGGCGCCGGCAACACCCGCCGCCAACAGTGCGGCCGCAGCCACCATGGTTTTCCGGAATCTCATAGTACCTCCTTGGTAGGCTGGAGTGGCCAGCCAGACGGTTTCAACGGTCCGATCGCGGCCGCCTGTTGTTGTTCGGTCATTTTGATCAAATTTTGCGACTCATTTCAACATGGCTTTTCCGCGGCGCGCAATCTATTATGAAGATACGGATTTTCGCGCCTCCCCTGTCAAGGAACGGGAATGAAAAACCTTCGTGAGAGAGACGAGTCGCCCAGAAAAGTTCCAACCCATGAAATCACGTACTGCCGTCTCCGTGACATGATTCTCTTCGGCCAGCTGGCCCCCGGACAGCCCGTCACGATTCAGGGCCTGACCGCGATCCTGGATGCCGGCATGACACCCGTGCGCGAGGCGATCCGCAAGCTGACGGCAGAGGGTGCGCTGGAGCTCCAGGGCAACCGCCGCGTCTCGGTTCCCCAGCTGACCGGCTCGCAGCTCGACGAGATCGCCTTCGCGCGCCTCACCATCGAGCCGAAGCTCGCCCACATGGCGGCGAGACGGCTGGAAACGAAGGACATCAACGAACTGGCGCAGATCGACGCCGACATCGACCAGGCCATCGCCACGGGCGACGTTCAGCGCTACCTGCTGGGCAACTACCGCTTTCACGTCACGCTCTACGAACGCGCGGGCGCGCCGATCCTCCTGTCGATCGTGCATTCGCTCTGGCTCCGCTTCGGGCCTTCGCTGCGCGTCGTCTGCGGCCGCTACGGCACCTCGAACCTGCCCGACCGCCACACCGAGGCGCTTGCCGCGATGCGGGCGGGCGATGCCGAGGCGCTGGCGCGGGCGCTGAGGGAAGACATCGAGCAGGGAATCGATCAGGTCCGGCTCTCGCTCCCTGCGTGAAAAATTTGATCAAATTCGGTTGACAGGAAATCTTTTGATCATATCCTGAGGGCGAGTCACGGCCTGCCCGCCTCGCCCGCGCCCTCGCGGCCAGGATCGCGTCAGGACCGTTCCCGAAAAGCCCGACCGGCCCGAACGACGCGAGAGAGCCCATGACGCAGATCACCAACCACCTGCCGACGAAAGAGCTTCAGGCGCTCGACGCCGCCCACCACATGCATCCCTTCACCGAAGGCGCCGCGCTGGCGCGGAAGGGCGCCCGGATCATCACCCGGGCGAAGGGCGTCTACCTCACGGACAGCGAAGGCCACCAGATCCTCGACGGCATGGCGGGCCTCTGGTGCGTGAACGTCGGCTACGGCCGCAAGGACCTCGCCGATGTCGCCGCGCGCCAGATCGAGGAGCTCTGCTACTACAACACCTTCTTCCAGACTTCGCACGTCCCCGCCATCGCTCTCGCGGCCGAGATCGCCAAGCTTGCGCCGGGCGACCTGAACCACGTCTTCTACGCCGGATCGGGGTCGGAGGCGAACGACACCAACATCCGCCTTGTCCGCCGCTACTGGGACGTGAAGGGCAAGCCGGAAAAGAAGGTCATCATCAGCCGCAAGAACGCCTACCACGGCTCCACAATGGGCGGCGCCTCGCTGGGCGGCATGTCGCCGATGCACGCGCAGGGCGGCCTGCCGATCCCCGACATCGTGCATGTCGGCCAGCCGCACTGGTGGGCGGAGGGCGGCGACATGACGCCCGAAGACTTCGGCCTGATGCGCGCCCGCGAGCTTGAGGCGAAGATCGAGGAACTCGGCGCCGACCGCGTTGCCGCCTTCATCGGCGAGCCGATCCAGGGCGCGGGCGGGGTCATCGTGCCGCCCGCGACCTACTGGCCGGAGATCCAGCGGATCTGCGACAAATACGGCATCCTGCTCATCGCCGACGAGGTCATCACCGGCTTCGGCCGGACCGGCAACTGGTTCGGCAGCCAGACCATGGGCATCCGGCCCCACATCATGACCATCGCCAAGGGTCTATCGTCCGGCTACGCGCCGATCGGCGGCTCGATCATCTGCGACGAGGTCCACGACACGGTCGCCGGCTCGGGCGACGACTTCAACCACGGCTACACCTATTCCGGCCATCCCGTCGCCGCCGCCGTGGCGCTGAAGAATCTCGAAGTGTTGCAGGAGGAAAGGATCCTGGATCACGTGAAGAAGGTCGCCCACCCCTACCTGATGGAACGCTGGCAGGCGCTCGCCGACCATCCGCTCGTGGGAGAGGCGAAACTCGTCGGCCTCATGGGCTCCATCGCGCTCACACCCGACAAGGCCACCCGGGCGAAGTTCGCCTCCGAGGCCGGCACGGTCGGCCTGCGCTGCCGCGAGCGCTGCTTCGCCAACAACCTCGTGATGCGCCACGTCGGCGACCGCATGATCATCTCCCCGCCTCTCGTGATCACGCCGTCCGAGATCGACGTGCTGATCGAACGGGCCACGAAGTCGCTTGACGAATGCTATGCGGGCCTGAAGTCCGACGGGCTTCTCGTCGCGGCTTGACGGGGGCCGCCCGATGGCCCGCCTCGACGTCCTGACGGCCAACGACCGGGCCGGGGAATATCCCCGGTCCTGGTATGCCGAGACGGCGGCCCCCCTTCCCCCGTTTCCGGCGGCGGCGGGCGATCTTGCCTGCGACGTCTGCATCGTCGGCGCGGGCTTCACCGGCCTCTCCGCCGCGCTGCATCTGGCCGGGCGCGGCTATGACGTCGTCCTCCTCGACGCCCATCGCGTCGGCTGGGGCGCCTCTGGGCGCAACGGCGGCCAGGTCGGCACGGGCCAGCGGCTCGACCAGGACGCGCTGGAAAAGGCCGTGGGCAAGGGCCACGCCCGCGCGCTCTGGGACCTCGCGCAGGAGGCGGTGGCGCTGACCCGTGCCCTTGCCAACCGCCACGCGCCCGAAGCCGGCTGGGCCGACGGCATCATCCACGCCTGCCATCGCCCGCGCCACGTCCCGCATGCCCGGGCCTACGCCGAGAGGATGGCGCGCGACTACGGCTACGACCTGATCCGCCCCCTGGATCGGGAGGAGTTGCGCAGCCTCGTCGGCTCGCCCGCCTATCACGGCGGCGACATCGACATGGGCGGCGGCCACCTCCACCCCCTGCGCTACGCGCTCGG
>NZ_JAYRTX010000142.1:0-5674 GCF_041919395.1 Albidovulum sp. | reverse complement strand
GGCAGCGCGCTGTCGGTGCCCCGTCCCCGGGGCAGGTCGCGCGGGGCGTCCTTCGTCTCCAGATAGCGCCAGCCCTGGAACGGGCGGCGCGCAGCGCCCTCGGTGCGGATCACCTCCGGGTCCATCACGATCCCGCAGCGCAGGATGCCGTCCGCACCGCGCACCTCTTCGAGGCGGACGATCCGCTGGCGGCAGAGGATGACGCCCTTGATCACCCAGTAGAGCGAGCCGCCCGCGATCACCTCGGCCTCGCGCTTCGGCCACATACGTGTGACGTGGCGCCTCTCGCCCGTCGGGTAGGGCGAGGGATGGGTGCGGTGCCAGTCGATCAGGTCCTCGACCGACTCGGCCCCGACACAGAGCTTCAGAAGATGGACAGACTCGGCCATGGCACCCCCAGAGATGGACATTCTAGCCTTCGCGACCGCGAGATCAAGTTGACCGGCACAGGCACGGAGCGTATCTTGAGCACCCTTCCCAGAAGCGTGAGGACCGCCGCCGATGACCCGTTTCGCCGCCCCCATCGCCGAGCAGATCTGGGACATGAAGTACCGTCTCAAGGCCGAGGACGGCGCCGCCCTGGATGGCACGGTGGAGGACACCTGGCGGCGCATTGCCCGCGCGCTCGCGGCGGTGGAACAGGACCCCGGCCCCTGGGAGGACCGGTTCTACACCGCGCTGGAGGATTTCCGCTACCTCCCCGCCGGCAGGATCACTGCGGGCGCGGGCACCGGCCGGGCGGTCACGCTTTTCAACTGCTTCGTCATGGGCACGATACCCGACAGCATGGGCGGCATCTTCGACGCCCTGAAGGAAGCGGCGCTGACCATGCAGCAGGGCGGCGGCATCGGCTACGACTTCTCCACCATCCGGCCCCGCGGGGCGCCGGTGGCAGGGGTGGCGGCCGATGCCTCGGGGCCCCTGTCCTTCATGGACGTCTGGGATGCGATGTGCCGCACGATCATGTCGGCCGGCTCCCGCCGTGGTGCGATGATGGCGACGATGCGCTGCGACCACCCCGACATCGAGGCCTTCATCGAGGCCAAGCAGGATGCGGCGCGGCTGAGGATGTTCAACCTCTCCGTCCTCGTCACCGACGCCTTCATGGCCGCGGTGAAGGCGGCCAAGCCTTGGGATCTGGTGTTCGACGGCAAGGTCTTCCGGACTGTCGAGGCGCGGGACCTCTGGAACCGGATCATGCGGGCAACCTACGATTTCGCCGAGCCGGGCGTGATCTTCATCGACCGCATCAACGCGATGAACAACCTGTCCTACGTCGAGACGATCGCGGCGACCAATCCCTGTGGCGAACAGCCGCTGCCCCCCTACGGCGCCTGTCTCCTCGGTTCGATCAACCTCGCCCGCCTGGTCACGGATCCCTTCGGCAAGGGTGCCGCACTCGACCTCGCGGCGCTCGACGACCTCGTGCGCGTCGCGGTGCGGATGATGGACAATACCGTGGACGCCTCGCGCTTTCCGCTGGCCCAGCAGGAGGCGGAGGCGCGGGCCAAGCGGCGCATCGGGCTCGGCGTCACCGGGCTTGCGGACGCGCTCCTGATGGTGGGACTGCGCTACGGGTCGGAGACGGCCGCGAAGCAGACCGAGGACTGGATGCACCGCATCGCCCGTGCGGCCTACCTCGCCTCGGTGGACCTCGCGAGTGAGAAGGGGGCATTCCCGCTTTTCGACGCGGAGAAATTCCTCGCCTCGGGCAACATGATGCAGATGGATGCCGACGTGCGCGAGGCGATCCGAGTACACGGCATTCGCAACGCGCTCCTGACCTCGATCGCGCCCACGGGCACGATCAGCCTCTACGCCGGCAACGTGTCGAGCGGGATCGAGCCGGTCTTCGCCTATGCCTACAAGCGCAAGGTGCTGCAGAAGGACGGCTCGCGCACCGAGGAAGAGGTGGTCGACTACGCCGTCCAGCTCTGGCGCGAGCGCTTTGGCGACAAGCCCCTGCCGGAGCATTTCGTCAATGCCCAGACGCTGCCGCCGCTCGACCATGTGCGGATGCAGGCGGCGGCGCAGAAGTGGGTGGATTCGTCCATCTCGAAGACCATCAACTGCCCCGAGGAGATCGGGTTCGAGGCCTTCAAGGATGTCTACATGGCCGCTTGGGACCAGGGCTGCAAGGGCTGCACGACCTACCGGCCGAACGCGGTGACGGGATCGGTCCTGTCGGTGAGCGAGAAGGACGAGAAGGCGCCCGAGGCCGACCGGGGCGCCGAGGTCGTCTACCTCTCGGAACCCCTCGACCGGCCGCAGGCGCTGGAAGGCGCGACCTACAAGCTGAAGTGGCCCGACAGCGAACATGCGATCTACATCACCATCAACGACATCGTGCAGGGCGGTCACCGGCGGCCCTTCGAGGTCTTCATCAACTCCAAGAACATGGAGCATTACGCCTGGACTGTGGCGCTGACGCGGATGATCTCGGCGGTGTTCCGGCGCGGCGGCGACGTGTCCTTCGTGGTGGAGGAGTTGAAGGCCGTCTTCGACCCCCGCGGCGGCGCCTGGATGCAGGGACGCTACATCCCCTCGATCCTTGCCGCCATCGGGGGCGTGATCGAGCGCCACATGATCGCCATCGGTTTCCTCGCCGGCGAGGGGCTCGGCCTCAAGTCCGACCCCAAGGCGCAGGCGATGGCGGTGGGCGAGGCTCCGCGCGGGCCGGCTTGCCCGTCCTGCGGGCAGAAGGGAATGCAGATGGTCGAAGGCTGCATGACCTGCCCGTCCTGCGGCTATTCGAAATGCGCGTGATCCGGCGCGGCTGATCGCGGGCGGAACGCGGCACCCGCCGCGCGCGTCCTTTCTGCAACAGGCAGGCCGGGCGGCTAGGCGCGCCGTGTCCCCCGGATTCCGCGGTGCCCGCCGCGGTGATAGGTTCGCACCAAGGCGCCCCGGAGAGGCGCCAAGGATGAGCGGGCGGCTTTCAGCATGGCGGCGGGCTATCGCGGCACCTTCGTGATCTCGGTCGAGCAGACTGAGACGGACGGCATTGTTGCGGCGCCTCCGGCCGCCATCGCTATCGGATCGGTCTGGTGCTGGCGCGGCGAGGCGCTCAGGGTGGACGGGCCGGCCCGCGTCCTCGCCCTCGCAGGGGCGGCGGGCGAGGCCGAGGTCCGGCGGCGTGCGGCACGCGTCGTGGCCCGGCTGATCGGCCCGGCGGCCCTGACGCGACGCCTCCACCCCGAAGAAGCGGAACCGCCTGCGGGCGGTGCGGGGTTCGCCGTGACGGACGGGCTTGCGCTTTACCGGCTGATGCCCCTCGATCCGGCGGGGCGGCTCCTCGCCGTCATGGGCGCGCTGCCACCGGGCGGCGTCGATCTCGCCGTGGTTGCGGCTCGGCCGGGTCGCCCGGTGCCCGATGCGGCCATTCCGGGCGGTATCATCTGCTTCACGCCGGGCACGCGCATCGCCACGCCCGAGGGTCTACGTGCGGTCGAGAACATCCGGCCGGGCGACCGGATCACCACCCGAGACAACGGCCCGCAGGAGGTGCTCTGGACGGGCGCGCGGAGGATGAGCGGCGCGCGGCTAAACGCCCTTCCGGCGTTCCGCCCGGTGCGCATCGGCGCAGGGGCGCTTGGCGCGAGGACGCACGGCCGGGGGGCGCCGGAGGCCGACCTGATCGTGTCCCCCGACCACCGCATCCTTCTCGTCGGGGCGGCGGCCCGTGCGCTCTTTGGCGAGGAGGAGGTGCTTGTCGCCGCGCGCGACCTCATCGACGGGCAGCAGGTGCGGGCCGAGGCCGGGCTGCGCGAGGTGACCTACATCCACCTCCTGACCGCCCGGCACGAGGTGATCTGCGCCAACGGCCGGCCCGCCGAAACCTTCCACCCGGCGGCGGCCGATCCCGAGGCGCTCGACCCGGCCGACGGTGCCGCGCTCCATGCACTTTTCGACGGGCTCGCCGCTGACCCGTTCCGCTATGGCGATTTCGCCCGGCGGAGCCTTTCGGCGCCGGAGGCGGCGATCCTTCGGCACCGGGCGGCCTGACCGCGCCGGGCACGGAATTTCCGCCCCGCATCGCCGGGGCGTGTTGACTCTCGCCGTGCCACGGCTATAAGCCGCCCGTCCCGGGCCTTTTGCCCGGATCATTCATTTGGTGTTGGTGGCCCCCGCAAGGGGATGCCTGTCGCCCGAAAGGGAAAGGACAACGCCCTTCACGGCCGCCAGCCGATCGGTTCGGGCGGCGCACACACGAAGGAGATCAGCGGTGACCAAACGCACCTCTGCCAAGTACAAGATCGACCGCCGGATGGGCGAGAACATCTGGGGCCGTCCGAAATCCCCGGTGAACAAGCGCGAATACGGCCCCGGCCAGCACGGCCAGCGCCGCAAGACGAAGCTTTCCGACTTCGGCACGCAGCTCAGGGCCAAGCAGAAGCTGAAGGGCTACTACGGCGACCTGACCGAGAAGCAGTTCAAGCGCATCTACGGCGATGCGGCCCGCGTGAAGGGCGACACCGGCGAGAACCTGATCGGCTTGCTGGAGCGTCGGCTGGACGCCGTCGTCTACCGCGCCAAGTTCGTGCCGACGATCTTCGCCGCGCGCCAGTTCGTCAACCACGGCCATGTCACCGTGAACGGGAGCCGCGTCAACATCGCCTCCTACCGCGTGAAGGAAGGCGACGTGGTCGCCGTCCGCGACAAGTCGCGCCAGCTCGCCATCGTCCTCGAGGCCGTGGGGCTCGCGGAGCGCGACGTGCCGGACTACATCGAGGCCGACCATTCCAAGATGACCGCGACCTTCGTGCGCACGCCTGCGCTGGGCGACGTGCCCTACGCCGTGCACATGGAACCGAACCTCGTCGTCGAATACTACGCCAAGAACGGCTGATCCGTCGGCCGCGCGAAGACAGGGGGTCGCCTCGGGAAACCGTGGCGGCCCTTTTTGTTGCCCTCATGCGGCCGATACCCCGAAATCGCCGCGACTGTCGCAAGTTGTGGCCATAATCGGCGGAGACTGTAGGGGTCGAAGGACCATGGGATACGGGTACGGCAGGATGACGTACGACCGGAACGTGGCGGGGGCGGACCTTCCGGCCGGGGCACGCGGGGCCGCCTCGCGGCACGGGCGGCTTGCCGGAGTTCTGCTTGCGGCGCTCGCGGCGCTGGCCTTCGGCCAGCTCGTCGCGCTCGCAATCGAGAGGGCCGGCGATCCCGGCTACGATTTTCGCTATTACTGGCTCGCCGGCCGGCTATGGCTCGAGGGCGTGTCGCCCTATGGCCCCGGTTTCCGCGAGGCCGCCGGACGACTGATCGAAGAGGGCAACCGGCCGGAGATCTGGGCGAACCCGCCCACCTATTGGCTGCCCTCTGTGTTGCTCGCCGCGTTCGATCTCGGCTCCGCCTGGCGCCTTTGGCTGGCGCTGTCTCTCTGCGCTCTGGTCCTGGCGAGCGCATCGGTCGCGTTCGCGCTTTCGCAAACCTCCTGCCCCGGCTCGGCGCGGGCAGGCGCGGGGCTCGGTGCGGGGCCGGTCTTCTGCCTGCATCTCGCGGTCATGGCCATCATGGAGGTCACACAGATCGCGCTCTTCGTCGGGCAGAGTTCCGTCTTCGTCTATCTGGGGGCGGCCCTCCTCATTGCCGGGCTTGCGCGCGAGCGCCGGGCGATCGGGGTCATCGGCCTTGTCCTGCTTTGCGCCAAACCGCAGGTCGGCGT
>NZ_JAYRTX010000141.1:0-5835 GCF_041919395.1 Albidovulum sp. | reverse complement strand
ACCCCGTCGAGCGGCACGAGGCCGAAGCTGGGCTTCAGCCCGACGATGCCGCAATAGGCGGCCGGAATGCGGATCGAGCCGCCGGTATCGGTGCCGATGGCCAGGGGCACGATCCCCGCCGCCACCGCCGCTGCCGACCCGCCGCTGGAGCCGCCGGCGGTGCGCGCCGGATCGTGCGGATTGTTGGTCTGGCCGACCGCGGGATGGGCGACGCCATAGGCATATTCGAGCAGGTTGGTCTTGCCAAGGATCACAGCGCCGGCCGCGCGCAGCCGCGCCACCAGCGTGGCATCCTTCGCGGCGACGCGCGGCGGTTCGACCTTGGACCCATAGCCGGTCGGCACGCCTTCGACCTCGATCAGGTCCTTGATGGCGACCGGGATGCCATGCAGGGGGCCAAGGTCGGTCCCGGCCTTCAACTCCCCGGTGCGGCGACGGGCCTCGGCGCGGGCCTCATCCTCCATCCGGCAGGCGAAAGCGTTGAGCGATGGTTCCAGCCGCGCGATCCGGGCCAGCGCTTCCTCCACCACGGTCTCGGGCGTCAGCGATCCGTCGCGGTAGCGCTCCCCAAGTTCGGCGACGGTGGGGAAAGCTTCCATCTCAACCGTGCCCCAGCCGCTCGAACAGCCTTGACCAGGCGATGAGGCCGGTGCGGAAACTCGACAGCCGGAAGAACTCGTTCGGCGCGTGGTAATCCTCGTCCGAGGTCGAGAACGAGAAGAACACGATGCTGGCGCCGAGGTGCCGGGCGAAGATGTCGCCGATCGGGATCGTCGCCCCCATCGCGACGCGCAGGGGCGCGGCGCCCAGCAACTCGCCCAGGATATCCTCCGCGACCCTCAGCGCCGGCAGGCCGGGATCGAGCGCGAAGGCCCGGCTTCCCGGCCCGTGGCGCCTGACCGTCAGCCGGTAGCCGGTGGGCAGCACCCTTTCCAGATGCCGGGTGATCGCCGCGGCGACCGCTGCGGGTTCCTGTCCGGCAACCAGCCGGCAGGTGATCTTCGCGGACGCGCTGGCCGGGATCACGGTCTTGGTGCCCGCTCCCTGATAGCCGCCGGAAATACCGTTGAATTCCAGCGTCGGGATCAGCCATTGCCGGGTCAGCAGTTCCTCGCCCGAGGGCAGGGGATCGGGCCGCGCCGCGCCGATGCCGTCGAAATAGCCGCCCGGGTCGAAATCGGCCGACCGGATCGCGTCGCGGATCGCCGGATCGGGCGGCGTGGCGGTGTCGGCGAAGCCCTTCACCGCCACCTTGCCCTCGGCATCATGCAGCGAGGCGAGCATCGCGACGAGCGCGCGGATCGGGTTGGGGCCGGTGCCGCCGTGGCGGCCGGAATGCAGATCCTTGCCCGCGCCTTCGACCGTGACCTCCAGCGCCACCATGCCCCGGCTCGCCACCGTCATCGACGGCAGGTCCGCCCGCCACATCGCGCCATCGGCCGACACCACGACATCGCAGGCGAGCCGGTCCTTCAGCCGCGCCACGGTCGCATCAAGATGGGGGCTGCCGGATTCCTCCTCGCCCTCGACGATGACCTTGAGGTTGATCGGCAGCCGGCCCGCCGTCGCGCGGAAGGCCCGCGCCACGAGCACCGGGATCAGCAGCGGCCCCTTGTCGTCCGAGACACCGCGGGCGTAAAGCCGGTCGTCGCGCACCTCGGGTTCGAAAGGCGCGGTGTGCCACTTGTCCAGTGGGTCGGGCGGCTGCACGTCATAGTGGCCATAGACTAGCACCGTGGGCGCGCCGGGCGTTTCGCACCATTCGGCCAGCACGACCGGATGGCCACCCGTCTCGATGATCTCGACGGCCGGAAAGCCCGCCTCGGCCAGCCGATCGGCGACGAAACCCGAAGCCGCGCGGATATGATCGGCAAAGGCCGGATCGGTCGAGACGCTGGGGATGCGGCAGAAGGCCTTCAGCGTCTCGATGCCCTCGGCCTCATGCGCGGCAAGCCAGTCTTCGACCGCATTCATTTGCCGCCATCCACGCCAAGCGTCTCGCCGGTGATCCATCCGGCGTGGTCGGAGGCGAAGAACATCACCGCATTGGCGATATCGTCAGGCGTGCCGAGCCGGCGCATCGCGATGTTCGACAAGAGCCGCTCCTGACCGTCCTTGCCCATCGCCTCCCACTGCCGCTCGGTCGTGGGGTTCGACCGCACGAAGCCGGGCGCGATGCAGTTGACGGTGATGCCCCAGGGCCCGAGTTCGTGCGCCAGTTGCCGGGTCAAGCCGATCTGGCCGGCCTTGGCGCTCGCATATGCCTGAATGCCGGTGAGGCTGATGCCGCGCCCGGCACCGGAGGAGACGTTGACGACGCGGCCGCGCTTGCGGTCCTTCATGCCAGGCGCGACGGCCTGGGTCATGAAGAAGGTGCCCGAGAGATTCACGTGGAATATCGCCTGCCAGTCCGCCGCGCTGATCTCCTCGATCGGTCGGCCGGTCTGGCCGCAGACACCGCCTGCGTTGTTGACGAGGATGTCCACCGTTCCGATGCGCCCGATCGCCGCCTGAACCGCCGCCCGGTCGCCGACATCGAGCCGCATCGTCTCGCAGCCGCAAAGCCGCGCCGTCTCGGCGAGACCCTCGGTGTTCACGTCGCAGGCAATGACCGCCGCGCCGTCGGCGGCAAAACTCTGCGCGATGGCGCGGCCAAAGCCATGCGCCGCCCCGGTGACGATCACCCGGCGGCCTTCGAAATCGATCTTCATGTCATGCCTTTCGCAAGTTCGGAGAGGTTCTCCGCCGCCAGCGGCCGTTTTCCGGCCTCGATCTCCGCCACCAGTTCGATCAGCCGCGCGGTCAGCGGGGTCGCGATGCCCCGCCGGGCGCCGGTCTCGACGATCGGGCCAAGCTGCGCCTCGGCCTCGGTCTTGCGCTTGCGGACCGCAAGGTCGCGCCAGATGCCCGAATGGGTTTTCGCCGACTTGCGGTTATGCGCCACCATCTCTTCGAAGGAGCGGTCGATGACCCCCTGCGGCGCATCCGGCATGAAGGCGGCGGGGTCGAAGCCGTTGAACGCCTCGGTCCGCACCCCCTCGGCCGCCGCGACCCGGCCCACCTCCTGCCCGAGACGGGTCAGAAGCGGCCGCGCGCCCTTGTCGTCGAGGACATCGGCGATGCTGTCATTGGTCAGCGCGGTGGCGAAGAGAAGCGCGCCGTAGATCAGCTTGCCCCAGAGATAGCCCCAGATGTTGAGTGTCAGCACCGCATCCGCGTCGAAATCCTTCATCAGCCGGTGCAGCGCCCGGATCCGATCGGTTTCGGTCCCGTCCAGTTCGCCCACCACCACCGCGCCGCGGCCCGAATAGGTGACGACGCCCGGTTCGAGGTAGTCCGCGCCGAAATTGACGAAGCAGCCGATGGTGCGGCCCGTCCCGACCACCCGGGCGATGGCGATCTCGTTCAGCCCGTTCTGGGCGGAGACGACATAGCCGTCGGTGGCGACGTGCGGGGCAAGTTCGGGCAGCGCCGCCTCGGTATGCAGCGCCTTCACGCACAGGAACGTGCAGGCGAATTGCCCCGCCAGATCGCCGGGCAGGAAAGCCGGCGCCCGCAGCGTGTCCTCCCAGATCGGGCCGACGATCTTGAGGCCGACACGGTTGATCGCCTGCACATGCTCGGGAACATTGTCGACGAAGACGACCTCGTGCCCGGCGCGGAGGAACGCGGCGCCAAGGCAGCCACCGATGGCGCCTGCACCCCAGATCAGGATCGGCCCGCTCAACTCCAGTCACCGTCCATCAGCGCGCGCGTCTCCGCCACGGCAATGTCCCAGATCGCCTGCATCTCCGTATCGGAGCGCTGGTAGTAGCCGCCGAAATTGCCGTCGCCGAGGTACTTCCGCACGCCTTCGGGGTTCATCACCCGCATCTTCTCGAGCTCGATCATCGGCTTTTGCTGATCGGGCATCTCCACACCCTTGAGCCGCGTCCAGGGAAAGTTCTCCATCCACGAGGCATGGGAGGCGACCTTGTCGATCTGCTGCACCTTCGCGAAGGTCTTGGGCGCGTTCCACCAGTTGTGGAATTTCACCGCGCAGTCGGGATTGTCGGCCATCCATTCGATGGCGAGCGCACCGGCAGGCTGGTTGCCGCCGTGGCCGTTGACGATCAGGATGCGTCGGAAGCCCTGGCCGCGCAGGCTGTCGAGGATGTCGCGCACCAGCCGGATGTAGGTATCGATCCTCAGGCTGACAGTGCCGGGATAGCCGAGAAAATAGGGGGTGAGGCCATAGGACACCACCGGAAAGACGGGCACGCCCAGGGGTTCGGCGGCATCGACGGCGACCTTTTCCGACAGGATCGAGTCGACAGACAGCGACAGTCCGGCATGCTGTTCGGTGCTGCCAAGCGGCAGGACGGCCAGATCCTCGTGCTTCAGCCAGTCCGCGACCTGGGACCAGTTCATCTCCGACACTTTCATGAGGCTTCCTTTCTGCTGCGCTCGGCTGGCGGTTCGGCGGTGGTGATGTAGGGCACGACCAGCCGCTCAATATCTCCCGGGTCGGGAATGTGGCGGTACTCGATGGTCTTCGCGCCGCGCCGGGCGTAGGCCGCGGCGGCATCGGCGCCAGTGGACAGGACCAGCACGTCGCAATCGGCCAGCGCATCCTTCAGCCCCGGCTCGTCCTGGGTGTGCATCGTCACGCTTTGCAGATGGGCGGCGAAACGGCGCACGCCGAGGCTGAGAATCGGGAGGAAATCGGCGAAGCGGGACACCACCCCCACCCGCGACATCGGATCGAGCGAGGCCAAGGCCAGCCGCGTCGCCCCGGACGGGATGAAGCGCAGCGACAGGACGCGGATGCCGGGCACCAGTCGCCGGATGTCCGGTTCCAGATTGGCGAAGGTCAACACCAGATCGGCCGCCTCTACCCGCGCCCGGACCGCGGCATCCTCCGCCAGCCGGTCGAGCGTCTCGGCTTCGACGGTGGCCAGATGCCCGACCTGATCCTCGACACAGCGCGCGTAACTTTCGGAGGCGTCGGCGAAAAGCCCCACCATCACGATGTCCTTGCGGCGCCCGGAGCCGAGCCGGTAGGTCACGCGAGCGTTGATCATCGCGAGGATGTCCGCAGGCTTCAGGTCGGACTTCAGCGCCAGGTCGATCACCGCGTCGATATCCCCGCGAAGCCGCCCGGTGCATTCGTTCCTGTTCGCGCGGGCGAGCGAGCAGTCGGCGACGAACGTGCCGGAGCCGGTCCGGCCGGTGATCCGGCCCTCGGCCTTCAGCTCACCGTAGACCTTGCTCACCGTCATCGGCGCCACGCCCACCCGTTCGGCCAGTTCGCGCACCGAGGGCAGGGGTGCGCCGGGCGGCAGCGCACCGAAGCAAATCTCGTGTTCGATCGCTCCCTTGAGTTGCTGGCGAATCGAGATCGCCGACTTGCGATCAATGGTGACTCTCATTTCAGTGTTCCACGCCGGTGTGCTATAAGTTCAGGACGAATTTTGACGCTGAGGCCCCGATCCGAGGGGATGCTACGAAGTTTTTGGCAAGAAATCCAGAAAACTGTTATGTTGACTTGTGTGTGTTCCCATGAAACGTTCCTGTAAAATATAACACTGCAATCAACACGGAGGTATCGACGATGAAGTTTCTGTCAGCAGCGGCCCTGTCGGCCGCCATCCTTCTCGGCAGCCACGTTTCGGCTCTCGCGCTCGATCGCGGCGGTGTGATGACCTATGGCCGATATACCGACAGCCTGTTCCTCGACCCGGTCCTCAACGACGCCAATGTCGACATCTGGGTCATGAACAACATCTATGAGACGCTCATCAATCCGACCGATGACGGACTGGGGCTCCAGCCCGGACTGGCGACGGAATGGAC
>NZ_JAYRTX010000140.1:0-5874 GCF_041919395.1 Albidovulum sp. | reverse complement strand
CTCGAGCGTGCGCGCCGCCATCGGCCCGGTCAGCGCCACCTTCGGTGCGAAGATCACGCTGAGCGAGATCGACCCGGACCGCGGCTACACGATTTCCGGCGAGGGAAAGGGCGGTGCGGCCGGTTTCGCCCGGGGCAAGGCGCGGGTCGATCTGGAGGACGAGAAGGGCGGCACGCGGCTGCGCTACAGCGCCGACGTCAACATCGGCGGCAAGCTCGCGCAAGTTGGGTCGCGGCTGATCCAGGGGACAGCGAAGAAGCTTTCTGAGGAGTTCTTCGGCGCGCTGAGCGAACAGCTCGGCAGCAGTCCTGCCGAGGCCGACGCTGCGGGGGCCGCGGCCCAGCGGGCAGGTGCGGCGGGCAGGCGGTTGCTGTGGGGCGGGCTGATCGTAGTTCTGCTGATCGCTGTCGCCTGGGGGATCGTCGGCTGAGCGGCGCGAGAAGCGCGCCAGCAAATAAAAAGGGTGTTGGCGCAGCGCGGTTCCGTCTCGGTCGCGGGCGCATCGGGGGAAAAACCTCCGAAGGTCTTAACGACCCGGTAGCGAGATGAACAAGAGGGAGGAACGAGAGATGCTTGGCACTATTACGCGACGCGCTCTGATGGGGGCTTTTGCGCTGGCGGCGACGGTTGCTCTTTCGCCGGCGGGTGCGCTCGGCCAGGACAAGCCCAGGATCAAGATCGGGTTCATCGGCCCGGTCAGCGGCGGCAACGCCCAGCAGGGCCTCGGGGCGCAGAACGGCTTCCTGCTCGCGATCGAGCAGGCCAATGCCGGCGACTACCCCTATGCGGTGGAAGGCGTTGCGCTCGATGACGCCTCCGACCCGCAGACCGGCGTCGGCGCGGCGATGAAGCTCGTCAACGACGCCGAGGTGGTGGCGGCGATCGGCCACTGGAACAGCCCGGTGGCGCTGGCGACGATCCCGGTCTTCAACCGGTTCCAGATGCCGTTCATCGTCTGGGGCGCGATCAGCCCGAAGATCACCGACCAGAACCTGCCGGAGGTGACGCGGGTGACGCCGACGCTGCTGGCCGAGAACCTGCCCCTGGCGCAATGGGCGGCGAGCGATCTCGGGGTGAAGTCGGTCGCCATCGTCGCGGACACCAGCGACTACGGCACCGGCAACGCGGATGCGTTCCAGGCCTTCTTCACCGAGGCCGGCGGCCAGATCGTCTCGACCGACCTGCTTCCCGTGGGCACCACGGATTTCCGCGCGGTGCTGACCAAGATCAAGGATGCGGGCGCCGACGGGATCTATTTCGGCGGCGTCATCACCGAGGCGGGGATCCTGCGCAAGCAGCAGGTGGAACTGGGGCTCGACATCCCGATGATCGGCATCTCGGGCTTCTACGACCCGGAGTTCATCGCGCTGGCGGGCGATGCGGCCGAGGGCACGATGGTTAGCTATCCGGCGGCGCAGTCCAATCCGAAGCTCGACCAGATGCACGCCGACTACGCCGCGCGGGCCTTTGCCGAACCCGAGAGCCCCTACACCAAGTACGCCTATGACGCGACGGGCATCCTTCTTGCCGCGATCAGGGAGACGGGCATCGAGGACAAGGCGGCGCTGGCCCAGGCGATCCGCGGCATCTCCTACGACGGCGTGCTCGGCACCACGACCTTCGACCAGAACGGGCAGACGCAGATTCCGGTCGAGGTCGAGATCAAGGTGGTCAAGGGCGGCGAGTGGGTGACGCTCGGCAAGTGAGCGGCCGCGCGTCGGGTCAGAACGGTGCCAGGCGCATCCCGCCGCTTGCTGCGGGGTGCGCCGCGGTCCCGGCGATGACCCGGCGCCATCGCAACTTGCGGTCACGGAGGATCGGATGGACGCATTCGTCATGCAGAACCTGTTGAACTGGCTGGTGCTGGGCAGCATCTACGCGCTGGTGGCGCTCGGCTTCAGCCTGCTCTTCGGTGTGCTGAACGTGATCCACTTCTCGCACGGCGACGTGTCGATCGTGGCGCCCTTCGTGGTACTGGCCGTTGTCCAGGCGCTGCTGGCCTCGGTGTTCCCGGCAGCGACCCTCGGCGCCCTTGCCCTTGCCTGCGTGCTGGCGATCGTGGCGGTGGGGCTGATCGGCGTCCTCGCCGACTGGCTGGTGATCCGGCGGTTCCGCAACGCGCCGGCGATGATGGCGCTGGTCGCGACCGTGGCCCTCGGCACCGTGGTGCGCGAAGTCATCCGCATGGTCTATCCCCAAGGCAGCAACCCCAAGCCGTTTCCCCGACTGATCGAAAGCCGGGTTCAGCTCGGCGATCTGCCGGTGCCGGTGTTCAGTCTCTTCGTCATCGCCGTCTCGGTCCTGATGATGACGGTGCTCTTCGCGGTCATGCGCTACACACCGCTCGGCATGCGGATCCGCGCCGTCGCCGAGGACCGCGCCACCGCACGGCTGATGGGCATCCGGCCGGGGCACATCTTCGCCGCGACCTTCTTCATCGCCTCGGCGGTGGGGGCGATCGGCGGCCTCTTCTTTGCCAGCTATGCCGGCGTGGTCCGCTTCGACTTCGGCATCCAGCTTGGCCTCATCGGCTTCTCGGCGGCCGTCATCGGCGGCCTCGGCAGCATGCAGGGCGCGATCCTCGGCAGCCTGCTGATCGCCGGGATCGACACGCTCGTGCAGGCGACGATGGCCGAGGGAGCGTCCTACCGGCTGGTCTTCGCCTTCCTGCTGGTGATCGTCGTGCTGGTTCTGAAGCCCTCGGGCATCCTCGGCCGGCCCATCATGGAGAAGGTCTGACATGATGGCCGAACCGCCCAGAATAGCCCTTTCGGCGCGTCACACGTCCGCCGCCGACGTCGCGGTCGTCGCCGCGGCCGAGCTTGGCGGCGCGCTTCTCCTCGGTCTGTTCCTGCTGGCCGACGATTCCCGTTTCATCGTGGCGCTGCTCGTCCTTCTTGGCGCCGGGTTCGCGGCCCTCCAGATCCGGCCCGCCATCGAGGAACGCATCGTCGCAGCGTTCCGCAACGCGCGCTTCACGGCGCTGGGACTGGGTTCGGCGATCGTGCTCGCCTATCCCTTCGCCATGCAGGGGTCGAGCTACGCGCTGCACCTGCTAGTCGTCGCGCAGCTCTACGCGGTGCTGGCCCTGGCGCTGAACTTCCAGCTCGGCAGCGCCAATATCCCGAACTTCGCGACCGGCGCCTCCTACGGCATCGGCGCCTATACCTCGGCGCTCCTGGCGATCGACTTCGGCGTCTCGTTCTGGCTGACCCTGCCCATCGCCGCGGTGGTGGCGACGGCCTTCGGCTTCCTGCTGGGGTTCCCCTCGATGCGCACGCGCGAGACCTATCTGGCGCTGGTGACCATCGCCTTCGGCATCGTCGTCCATCAGCTTCTGAACAACTTCGACTGGACGGGCGGGCCGAACGGCCTTGTCGGTATCCCGGCGCCGACGATCCTGGGGCATTCCTTCGCCGCGCCGATCGAGCTCTTCGGGGCGCGCCTGCCGAGCCAGGCCAATTTCTACTACCTCGCGGCGGCGCTGGTGGCGCTGGCCATCGTCAGCGCGCGAAGGCTGCATGACAGCCGCGTCGGGCTGGCCTGGAACGCGCTCAGGGCCGACGAACTGGCCGCGCGCTGCCAGGGGATCAACGTCGTCTGGTACAAGATGCTCGCCTTCGCGGTCGATGCCTTCCTCGCGGCCTTCGCCGGATCGGTCTACGCCGCCTATGTCAGCTACATCTCGCCGGACAACTTCACCTTCCTCGTCTCGGTGACGATCATGACCATGGTGATCGTCGGCGGCATGGACAACACGCTCGGCGTGATCCTCGGGGCGTTCCTCTTGACGCTCCTGCCCGAGAAGCTGCGCATCTTCGCCGACTACCGGCTCCTGTTCGTCAGCGTCGTCGTCATCCTGTTCCTGATCCTGCGCCCGCAGGGCCTGTTCCCGCAGCGCCCGCGCAGCTACGGGGGGCGGTGATGGCCGTGCCGCTGCTCGAGACCCGCAACCTGTCGATCCGGTTCGGCGGCCTCGTCGCCGTCTCACGCGTCGATCTCAGCCTCGCGGCGGGAGAGACGCTCTGCATCATCGGCCCCAACGGCGCCGGCAAGTCGACGCTGTTCAACCTGATCTCGGGCATCTACCGGCAGAGTTCCGGCACGGTGCGCCTCGACGGCCGCGACATCACGGGGTGGCCCGCCCACCGGATTGCCGCGGCGGGGATCGCGCGCACCTTCCAGTCGAGCCGGCTCTTCGGCGACCTCACGCTCGTCGACAACGTCGTCATCGGCATGCACTGCCGCACCCGCACGGGCGTCATCGACGCGCTCCTGCGGCCGCGCCGCGCCCGGGCCGAGTTCGAGGCCGCCGCCGAGCGCGCGGGCGAGCTCCTGCGGCTGGTCTCGCCGGGCCTCTACGAACGCCGCCACACGCTCGCCGGCACCTTGCCGCAGGCCGACCGCCGGCGGCTGGAGATCGCCCGGGCGCTGGCCTCGGACCCGAAGATCATCATGCTCGACGAGCCCTCCTCGGGGATGGACGACCGCGACACCGACGCCCTGATCGAGGATATCCGCCTGACCATGGCCGAACGGCCCGGCCTGGCCTACATCATCATCGAGCATGACATGCGGCTGGTGGCGGCCCTGCCCGAGCGGGTGGTGGTGATCGACTATGGCGAGAAGATCGCCGAGGGCCACTTCAGCGAGGTGCGGCTCATGCCGCGGGTCCAGGAGGCCTACCTTGGACAGAAGGCAGCCCATGCTTGAGTTTTCGGCCATCTCGACGAGCTACGGGACCGTTCCGATGCTGCGCGACGTATCGCTGACGGTGGCGAAGGGGGAACTCGTATGCCTGCTTGGCCCGAACGGCGCGGGAAAGAGCACGACCTTCAACACGATCTGTGGCCTGGTCGCGCCCGACCGGGGGCGGGTGCGGATCATGGGCCAGGACGTCGCGGCGACCGGGACCGAGCGGCTGGGCGCGCTCGGCGTGGGCTTCGTGCCCGAGGGCCGCCGGCTCTTTCCCTCGCTTACCGTGCGGCAGAACCTGCGCCTCGGCTACGACGCCTCGCGCTGCACCGAGCCTTTCGAGGAGCGGCTCGCCGCGGTGGGCAGACTCTTCCCGCGCATCGGCGAACGGCTGGGCCAGGGCGCGGGCACGCTCTCGGGCGGGGAACAGGCGATGGTGGCGCTCGCCCGCGCACTGATCGGCGATCCCGCCTTCATCGTCATGGACGAACCCTCGCTCGGCCTGTCGCCGAAGCTCATCGACGAGTATTTCGCCACCGTCGCGGCAATCCACCGCCAAGGCACCACCGTGCTGCTGATCGAGCAGAACGCCGAGACCGCGCTGTCGCTTGCCGACCGCGGCTATCTGCTGATCCGCGGCCGCATCGCCGCCAGCGGCACCAGCGCAGAACTGCTCCGCGACGACACCGTGCGGAAGCTCTACCTCTGACCGCAACATGATGTGATGCCACCAGCCAAAGGACGCATCCCCATGGCCGCACTGCCCGCCACGGACCCCGCATGCGCGAGATGCCACCAAGCTTCGAGCCTGACCGCATCCACCAACGCGAATCCCGGTAGGCGCACGTTCCATCCAAGGCCGATTCTGTTCCAAAAATCGGATGACGGATGACCACCCAAACCTTCGACAGACGTACTGGGGTCTGATGCCGGAGGGGGCAGAATAGTGCGCTAAGGGCTGATTTTGGGTCCTGCAAGCTGTAGGGTTCTGTAGATCGTCGGCCGTGAGACCGAGAAGAGTTCGGCGAGATCGCTGAGGCGTTGTTGCAGACCTCATGCCTGAGGCGTGACGTCCCCTTTCCCCGTCAGCGTCATGCCACGCGGACGATCTCGGCGGTGCCGAGGGCTGAGAAGCGGTTCATCAAGGCGACGCGGATCTGGATTTCGGCGGTCTGGCGG
>NZ_JAYRTX010000139.1:0-6035 GCF_041919395.1 Albidovulum sp. | reverse complement strand
TGTTCCTCGACCCGGTCCTCAACGACGCCAATGTCGACATCTGGGTCATGAACAACATCTATGAGACGCTCATCAATCCGACCGATGACGGACTGGGGCTCCAGCCCGGACTGGCGACGGAATGGACCCTCAACGAGACCGGCGATGCCGTCACCCTGAAACTCCGTGAAGGGGTCAAGTTCTCGGATGGCACGCCGATGACGGCCGAGGATGTCGTCTGGTCGCTCGACCGCGCCAGGAACCCGGAGAACGGCATCTGGAACTTCCTTCTCGCCTCGGTCGATGCCGTGACGTCGCCCGATCCGCAGACGATCGAGTTGAAGCTGAAATACCCTGACCCGACGATCCTGTCGGCGCTCAGCGTGTTCAACTCCGCCGTCATGCCGAAAGCCGCGTTCGAGGCGATGCCGGGCGACACCGACAAGGCCAAGGCCGAGGAATTCGCCAAGAAGCCGATCGGCACCGGCCCCTTCATGCTCGAAAGCTGGGACCGCGGCGCAACGATGAAATTGGTCAAGAACCCCAACTATTGGGACCAGGGCGAGGACGGGCAGCCGCTCCCATATCTCGACGGCCTGACGTTCGAGATCATTCCGGATGACGCGACCCGCATCCTCAAGCTGCAGTCGGGTGACATCGAGGGGGCGGAGTTCATTCCCTTCGCGCGGGTGGCCGAGCTGAAGGCCGACCCCAACATCAACATGGAGCTGTTCCCCGGCACCCGCGTCTGGGACGTCATCATCAACGTCCGCCCCGAGCTCGACGGCAAGCCCAACCCGCTTTCGGACGAAAAGGTCCGCCAGGCGATGAACTACGCCGCCAACAAGGATGCGCTCGTGCAGGTGGTGACCTACGGCGTCGGCACGCCGCTGTCGTCCTTCATGTCCTCGACCACGCCGATGCATTCGGGCGACGGGCCGCTTTTCCCCTACGATCTGGAGAAAGCGAAGTCGCTGATGGCCGAGTCCGGTTTCCCCGACGGCTTCAAGACCAGCATCCTCACGATCGCCGGCAACCAGGACGACCTCGGCATCACGACCGCGCTTCAGCAGATGTGGAAGGAGATCGGCATCGACCTTGAGATCAGGCAGGTCGACAATGCCTCGCGCACGGAACAGTACCGCAACGGCACGTTCGAGATGCGCACGGGCGGTTGGACCAACGACATCGCCGATGCCAGCCAGATCACCTCGTACTTCGCTTACAGCCCGACCATCGATGCGCTGCATTCCGGTTGGAAGAACGAAGAGGTGGACAAGCTCTTCGAAGCCTCGCAGAAAGAGATGGACACAGCGAAGCGCGCCGAGCAGTTCGCGCGCATCCAGGAAATCTTCAACGCGACCGGGCCGACCATCCCGCTCTATGAGACGCCGTATCCCGTGGCCCTCGGAAAGAACGTCAACGGGTTCATCCAGATCCCGCTCGGCAACAACATCTTCCGCGAAACGTGGCTCGCGAAGTGACGATATCCGCCGCGGAGGGGGCAACCCCTCCGCGTCTTGCGGCGGTGCGCATCAGGAGACGTGACCTTTGCACCTGGCATCCTTCATCGTCCGCCGTCTTCTGCAGCTGATCCCGACGCTTCTCTTCATCCTGATTGTCGTCTTCGTTCTGGTCCGCCTGCTGCCCGGCGATCCCGCGAGCGCAATTCTCGGCGACCGGGCGCTCGACGCCGATGTGGAACGCATCAACCGTGAGCTTGGCCTCGACCGTTCGCTTCCGGTGCAGTTCGCGGTCTTCGCGAAATCGGTGGCGACCGGCAATCTGGGCAATTCGATCCACCTCAAGCTTCCGGTCGCTGAACTGATCGCCGCGCGGCTGCCCATCACCATTCTGCTCACCGTCATGGCGGCGCTGATCGCGGTTCTCTTCGCGGTGCCCCTGGCCTTCGTCGCGGCGCTTCGGCGTGGGCGCGCGGCCGACAGCGTCGTGCGCGGCGCCTTCCAGGTGGGGCTGTCGATGCCCGTCTTCTATCTGGGGCTGATCCTGCTGACCGTCTTTGGCGCGCGGCTTGGCTGGTTTCCTGTCGGAGGCTACGGTGACGGCTTCCTCGACCATCTCTATCATCTGTTCCTGCCCGCGCTGACCCTGGCGCTGAGCCTGTCGGCGATCCTGATGCGCAATCTTCGGGCCGCGATCATCGGCGTGATAGACGCCGAATACGTGCAGTTCGCGCGTGCCAAGGGGCTGCGCCCGCGGCTCATCCTGTCCCGCCACGTCCTGCGCAACGCGCTGATCTCGACCGTGGCGCTGTTCGGGCTGTCGATCGGCACGCTGCTGGGCGGCGCGGTAATCACCGAGACCGTCTTTGCCATTCCCGGCGCCGGGCGGCTCATGGTGGACAGCATCTATGGCCGCGACTATCCGGTGGTGCAGGGCCTGACCATCGCGCTCGCCGTGCTCGTCTCGCTGACCTTCCTGCTGACCGACCTCGTCCAGGCCTGGCTCGACCCGAGGGTGGCGCGATGACGGATGTGACGACGCCCATGATGGCCGCGCGCCGCCGCCGCGTTCTGCCCCGGCCGCTGATCTTCGGCGCGACGATCCTTCTCGCCAGCGCTGTCGTGGCGGTTTTCCCCGCCCAGGTCGCACCCTATGACCCCAATGCCTTCGACTACGGCGCATTGCTTCAGGCTCCGACCTCCGCCCACCCGATGGGCACCGACAATTTCGGCCGCGACGTGCTTTCCCGCGTCCTGCACGCCTACACGATCGACATGCAGATCGCGTTCTTCGCCACCGTCTTCCCGTTCCTGTTCGGCACCGTCGTCGGCGCGCTTGTGGGTTATGCCGGCGGTTGGGCCGAGGTCATCTTCGGGCGGATCGTGGATGCGGTCATCACCTTTCCCTTCCTCGTCCTCGTCATCGCCATCGTCTCGGTTCTTGGGCCCGGCCTCGTGAACATGTATATCGCCGTCGGCGTCGTCGGCTGGGTCTTCTACGCCCGCATCATCGCTGCCGAAGTCCGCGTGCAGAAGCGGCTCGACTATGCCGATGCGGGGCGGGCGATGGGCTATACCCATGCGCGGATCATCTTCGTCCATCTGCTGCCCAACGCGATCACCCCCGCCATCGTCTACTGGATGACCGACATGGCGCTGGCGATCCTGCTCGGCTCCAGCCTCGGCTATCTCGGGCTTGGCGCCCAGCCCCCGGCCGCCGAATGGGGGGTGCAGATCGCCGACGGCAAGAACTTCATGGCGACGGCCTGGTGGATTTCGGTCTTTCCCGGCCTCGCCATCGTGCTGACGGGCCTCGGCTTCAGCCTGACCGGCGACGGGCTGGCGGAACTTCTGAGGACCAAGCGATGACCCAGGCTCCGGCGCTCGAGGTGCGCAACCTCACGACCACCTTCGCCGGCGGGCGCCTGACCGCCGTCAACGACGTCTCCTTCACCGTCCTGCCCGGCGAGGTGCTGGGCCTCGTCGGCGAAAGCGGATCGGGCAAGAGCGTGACGCTGCGCTCGATCATGCGTCTCCTGCCGGCTTCGGGCGCTGTCTCGGGCCATGTGCGCTGGCAGGGCCGCGACATCCTGACGATGAGCGATGCCGATCTGCGCGGCGTGCGCGGCGGCCAGATCTCGATGATCTTTCAGGAGCCGATGACCGCGCTGAACCCGGTCCTGCCGGTCTTCACCCAGATCGAGGAGAACCTCAAGGCGCATACCGATCTGGACCGGGCCGCACGGGCCGCCCGCGCCCGCGACCTCATGGACCTCGTGGGCATTCCCGACGCCGCGCGGCGGCTGAAGGAATATCCCCACCAGTTCTCGGGCGGGATGCGGCAGCGGGTGATGATCGCCATCGCGCTGGCCGGCGACCCCACGCTGCTTCTGGCCGACGAACCCACAACGGCACTGGATGTCACGATCCAGGACCAGATCCTGAAACTGATCCTTGACCTGCGCGACGAGCTGTCGATGAGCGTCGTTCTGGTCACCCATGATCTTGGCGTTGTCGCGGCGACCTGCGACCGGATCGCGGTCATGTATGCGGGGCGCATTGTCGAGACGGGAACGGTCCGCGATGTCTTCGCCCAGCCCGCCCATGCCTATACCCGCGGGCTGCTCGGATCGGTGCCGCATGCCGGGACGGAGCGCAGCATGCTGCTGTCTATCGAGGGCACGCCGCCGCCGCTTGACCGGATTCCGGCCGGCTGCGCGTTCAATCCGCGCTGCGACTTCGCGACCGGACCCTGCCGCGCCCGCGTGCCCGTGCTGGAAGACCTCGCGCCCGGCCGCAGCGTGGCCTGCTTCAACCGGACCGCCGTCACAGCCGCCGGATCGCCGGTATGACGGGCGAGGTCCTGATCACCGCCGAGAATGTCGGCAAGCGGTTCCCGCTCAGGCAAGGCGTCCTGCACCGGCTCTCGGGCCAGCCTGCGCCGGCGGTCCATGCGCTGAACGGGGTCAGCCTCGAGATCCGGCGCGGCGAAACGCTGGGCATTGTCGGCGAAAGCGGCTGCGGGAAATCGACTTTGGCGCGCTGTCTCGTGCGGCTGCACGACTGCGACGCCGGGCGGATCGTCTTCGAAGGCCAGGACATCGCCTTGCTGCAAGGCAAGGTCCGGCGCGCGTTCAACCGCCGCGTCCAGATGATCTTTCAGGACCCCTACAGCTCTCTCAATCCGCGCATGAAGGTGCGCGGCATTCTGGGCGAGGCCCTTGGCGTCCACAAGATGCGCCCTGCCGCCGGGATCCCCGGGCGCATAGAGGAACTGCTGGCGCTGGTGCGCCTGAACCCCGACGCCGCCGACCGCTATCCGCACGAGTTTTCCGGCGGCCAGCGCCAGCGCATCGGAATTGCGCGGGCGCTGGCGGTGGAGCCCGAAGTGCTGGTCGCGGATGAACTTGTCTCCGCCCTCGACGTGTCGGTGCAGGCGCAAGTGGTGAACCTGCTTCTCGACCTGCAGGAGCGGCTGCACCTGACGGTCGTGTTCGTCGCCCACGATCTGCGCCTGGTGCGCCATATCTCACACCGGGTGGCCGTCATGTATCTCGGCAAGGTGGTCGAGATCGGGCCGACCGAGGCGCTGTTCTCCGCCCCCCGCCATCCCTATACCCGCGCGCTTCTCGATGCCGCGCCCGAGCTTGACCCCGCCCGTCGCAGCCGCAAGGTCGCCGCGCGGGGCGAGTTGCCAAGCCCGATCAACCTGCCGCAGGGTTGCCTGTTCCACACCCGCTGTCCGCACGCCTTCGACCGCTGCCGGACCGAACGTCCGGAACTGTCCCCGCGGGGAACCGGGCACCTCGCTGCCTGCCACCTAGCCGACTTCGGCAAACCGGAGACCAGGACATGAGCTATGCCGACTTCGAGGCCCGCATGGCGCGGATCAACGACGTCATCTGCGCGGTAAACCTTCTTGGCTGGGATGCACGCACGATGATGCCGCCCGGCGGCATCGATGCGCGCGGCCATCAGGTTGCAACGCTGACCGACCTCGCCCGCGATCTGGCGACCGGCGAGGACATGCGCCGCGCGATGGACGGCGCCCGCGATGAACTGGCCTCGGCCCCGGGGGACGACATTCGCCGCCGCGCGCTGGCGCGGGCCGAGGCCGAGATCGGCACGCTTTCCCGCATTCCGTCGCGCATCGTCTCCGAGATGGCGGGGCTCAAGACCCGCGCCCACGCGGCATGGGCCGAGGCGCGGGCGAAGAACGACTTCGCGGGCTACGCGCCGCTTCTCGACCGGATGATGGCCATGCAGCGCGAGATATCCGCGGCGATCGGCGGCGGGGTGCATCCCTATGACCCGCTGATCGGCATGTATGAACCCGGCATGAACTACCAGCGGCTTCAGACGATCTACGCACGCCTCAAATCCGCCTTGGTGCCGCTGATCGAACGCGCCGCGGCCGCGCCGCAGCCGCGCATGGATTTCCTCGAACGCCCCTTCCCGATCGCCGAGCAGAAGGCCTTCGGCCTGAAGATCGCCGCCCGCATGGGCTATGACCTGAACCGGGGTCGGCTTGACGACACGGTGCATCCGTTCGAGATTTCCTTCACCCGCGATGACGTGCGCATCACCAGCCGC
>NZ_JAYRTX010000138.1:0-6166 GCF_041919395.1 Albidovulum sp. | reverse complement strand
TACGGGGGAAACCCGGCCGAAGGCTATGCCGCGCTTGGCCTTTCTGATAATCCGTCGAATACCTGAGAACTTTCAAGATTGCCCGAAGAATGGCCTATGTCAGCAACATCCGCATGTTCGTCCGGGTCTTCGAACTCGGGTCCATGTCGGCGGCCGCGCGTGACCAGCGGACCTCGCCCGCCGTCGCCTCTGCCCGGATCGCGGAACTGGAGCGGCATCTCGGCATCCGGCTCTTCAACCGCACGACACGGCGCTTGCAGCCAACGGAGAATGGACGGCTCTTCTACGACGGCGCGCGCAAGGTGCTGGAGGCGATCGACGAGGCGGAGGCGGCCGTCATGGCCTCCACCCGCGATCTCAGAGGCACGGTTTTCTGCGCCGCGCCGCTCGGCGTCGGACGGCGGTTCATCGCGCCGCATGTGCCTGCATTCAAGGACGAATATCCGAGGATCGACGTGCGGCTCAGGCTTTCGGACCGCAAGATCGACGTGATCGGCGAGGGGCTCGACCTTGCCTTCCACCTCGGCACGCTGGAGGATTCCACGCTGAAGATGCGGGTGGTTGCGGAATGCCCGCGCGTCCTTTGCGCCGCCCCCGCCTATGTCACGGCGCGGGGCGATCCGGAAAGCGGCGAGGGTCTGGCCAAGGGCCGGCACGACTGCCTGAACCTGCGCTTTCCCGGCGCGCCGGAGTTCCAGTGGACGCTGGTCACGCCGGAGGGTCCGCGGCGCTACGAGGTCTCGGGCCCTTTCGAATCGGATGACGGCGACGTGCTGACGGGCTGGGCGCTCGACGGGCGGGGAATCGTGCTGAAGCCGATCTTCGAAGTGGCCGACCACCTGCGCGCGGGCCGGTTGGTGCCGGTGGCTCGCGCGACGCCACCCCTGCCGGTGCAACTGACTTGCCTGACCCAGCATCGCCGCCTGCGCGATCCGAAGATCCGTGCCTTCACTGATTTCATCGTCGCGCGCTGCCGGGCCGACCTTCAGCGCGAGACGGAAGCGCTGACGATCTGAGCGGCGGGAAGCGGTGGCGCAGGCCCGACGCGGGTCTTGGTGCGGGCGGACCATGACGGTGGCGGTGGAGGCACGGGGCAGGTGCCCGATCAGCCGACGACCGGCTCGGCCGGCACGGGTCTGCCCGGCGCGGTGCGGTGGATCAGCGGGGCGGTGGCTGCGGCATGGGCGGCGGCGCGGGCCTGAAGCGCCGCATGGTGGGGCGACTTCACGCAGACCGGGTCGGCAGCGCCGGCATCCCCGGCCAGCGCCATCGCCTGACAGCGGCAGCCGCCGAAATCCTTCTCGCGCCGGTCGCAGGAGCGGCACGGCTCGGCCATCCAGCCGGTTCCGCGATAGGCGTCGAAGGCGCTGGACCGATACCAGATGTCAGCCAGGGGCCGGTGGCGGACATTCTCGAACGTCAGGTGCGGGATCGTCTGCGCGGCGTGGCAGGGCAGCACCGTGCCATCCGGCGCGACGTTGAGGCCGGTCGAACCCCAGCCGCCCATGCAGCGCTTGGGATAGTCGGAATGATAGTCGGCGGGCACATAGTCGACGACGAGCCTGCCTTTCAGCCGCACCCGCGCTTCTGCGACGATCCGCGTCGCCTCCTTCGCCTGTTCGCGCGTCGGCATCAGCGCGTCGCGGTTCCTCAGCGCCCAGCCGTGGAACTGCACCGTCGCCACCTCGACCCGCCGCGCGCCCATCTCCTCGGCCATCTCGAGCGCGCGGGGAAGCTGGTGCAGGTTGCGGCGGTGGAGGACGGTGTTGAGCGTCAGGGGGAAACCGATCGCCTTGATCCAGCCCGCCACCTGCATCTTGCGGACAAAGCCGCCGCGATAGCCGCCGATCTCGTCGGCCATGCCGGCATCGGTGCCCTGGAGGGAAAGCTGGATATGGTCGAGCCCGGCGGCGTCAAGCTCGGCGAGCCGAGCCTCGGTCAGGCCGATGCCGGAGCTGATGAGGTTGGTGTAGAGCCCGGCTTCGCGCGCGGCCCGGACAAGGTCCGTGAGGTCGCGGCGCGAGGCGGGCTCCCCGCCCGAGAGGTGAAGCTGCAGGACGCCAAGGTCCGCCGCCTCGCGGAAGACGCGGACCCAGTCCTCCGTGGCAAGCTCGGTCTCGGCGCGGGCAAGCTCCACCGGGTTGGAGCAATAGGGGCAGGAGAGCGGGCAGCGGTGGGTCAGTTCCGCGAGCATGGCGATGGGCGGGGGCACGGTCATGGGCGGACCTCCAGGAACAGCCGGTCGCGGAGCGCGCCGAGAAAGGCCGCGCTGTCGGCGGCGATCTGGTCGCGGGGCGCGGCGAATTTCGCGGCGAGCGCGGCGGTGATCTCCCCGAAGCTGCGCTTGCCGTCGACTTCGGACAGGATCGCCTGGCCCACCGCGTCGAGCGTCACCGTGCGTTCGGGTGCGAGCAGCACCCAGTCGCCGCGCACGCGGTCGAAATGCAGGCGCACACCGCGGGGCAAAGCGGGGATCGCGGCCGCGTCCATCACGAGGCCCGCGCCAGCGCCATGCCCTCGCCCGGCAGCCAGGCGCCGGGCGGGATGCGGCCCGGCTCCACATAGGCCGAGTGGAGCGCGTCGAGCTGGGCCCAGAGGACATCGGTCTTGAAGGTCAGCGCGGCGGCCGCCATGTCCTGCCGTTCCGCGGTGTCGGCATGGTCGAGCACCCATTTCAGCCCGAAGGCCACATCCTCCGGCGCCTCCTTCAGCCGCTTGCGGAAGTAGCTGAGCGAGGCATCATTGGCGAAGGGGTAGTGCTTCAGCAGCCCCTCGATGCGGGTCGCGTGGATCGCCGGGGCGAAAAGCTCGGTGAGCGAGGCGGCGACCGCCTCCATCAAGGTCTTGTCGCGGACGAAGCGTACATAGGCATCGACGGCGAAGCGGGTGGCGGGCATCACGCCCTGGCAGGAGGCGACATAGTCGGGGTCAAGCCCCACCGCCTCGGCAAGCCTGAGCCAGCGGCGGATGCCGCCCTCGTTCTCGTCGGTGCCGTCGTGGTCCTCGATCCTTTTGCGCCATGCGCGGCGGAGCGCGGGATCCTCCACCCGGCTCATGAAGGCCGCGTCCTTCATCGGGATCGAGTGCTGGTAGTAGTAGCGGTTGATGACCCAGGCGCGGACCTGGTCGGGCGTGCAGCCGCCGCCATGCAGCAGCGCGTGGAACGGGTGCTTGTCGTGGTAGCGATCCGCCCCGATCTGGCGCAGGCGGGCCTCGAAGGCGGCAGGGGGCTGGGGCGCGCGTATCATGGGGTGATCTCCATTCCGTCCTGGCCGATGATCCAGCCCGCCGCCTCCGCCTCCGCCCGCTCGGGCGAGCCGGGGTCGAGCACCGGGTTGGTGTTGTTCATGTGCACGAAGACCTTGCGCCCGATCCTGAGCGGCGCGAAGGCGGCGATTGAACCTTCCGGCCCGCTCATCGCCATGTGGCCCATCCGGCCGCCGGTCTTGCGGCCGAGCCCGAGCCGGATCATCTCGTCATCGGTCCAGAGCGTGCCGTCGAAGAAGACGAGGTCCGCGCCCTCGACGCGCGCCGCCAGGGCCCCGGTCAGCGCCGCGCAGCCGGGGACGTAGAAAGCCGTCAGCCCGCCGGCATCGAGCCGCACGCCGACCGTCTGCTCGCCCATCGCCCGCGTCTCCACCACCTCGCCCTCCAGATAGAGCGGCACCTTGCCGGGCACCGGAAACAGCGTGGCCCGGAGACCGGGGACAATCTCGAACGCCGCCTCGAGCGCCACCGCCTCGCGCCGCACCATGTCCGACTTCAGGGCCGCAAAGATCGGGTTGGCGGCGATCACCTCATGAATGCCGGCAGTGGCGTAAAGCTTGAAAGGCTGCATCTCGCGCAAGGTCAGAAGTCCCGCCACATGGTCGATGTCGCCGTTCGTCACCAGCACCGCCCTGAGCGGCACCTCCCTCGGACCCGTGGGCGCGAGCGCCGGACAGGCCGCAAGCTGCACCCGGATGTCGGGCGAGGCGTTCAGGATCGCCCAGTCCCGCCCGTTCGCCGTGACGGCGAGCGACGACTGCGTCTGCGCTGCAATCGCCCCCGCCCGTGCGCGCCGGCAATTCCCGCATCCGCAGTTCCATTGGGGCAGGCCGCCGCCGGCGGCCGCCCCGAGAATGCGTGTGCGAAAGCCCATGTCGGCCCGCCCGCGCCTCTCAGTAGAGAACGCCGCCCTCGTCTTCCGCGGGGCCGTACATGTTGATCTCCATGCCGCACTCGATTTCGCGGATCACGGGTTTCGTCCAGGCCATGGTTTCCTCCTCCTGAATGGTCCGCTCCTCCTGGGACCGTTCCGCAAGAATGCCGCAAATGGCCGCCGCCGCGCGACAGATAATTCGCGACGGCGCCTCATCCTTTGGTCGGTGTTCCGGGCGAAAGCGGGGTCTTCGGGGCCTGCCCGGCCCCCTGGCGCACGGCCTTGGGGCAATCGGCGCATGGAATCGCCGGCCCGTCACGAAGGGGGGCGACCCTGTTGCATTCCTCGGCGCGCCATGCGCGAATGCGCCATCCCGAGGGGAGGGAACCGATGCGCAGCTACCGCAATTCCGAAACGCCGCCACCGATCATGGACGGTGCGCCGCCGCCTGCGGAGATGCGTGTGCCCTTCCTCGACTGGGACCGGCCGCCGTGGAACCGCTGGGCCTTTCAGCGTGTGCGGCAGATACTGCCGACCGCGCCGATCCGCCGCGGCGCGCGGGTCTCGCCGCTGCCGGCGGCGCGGGGCGGTCTCGACGACTTCGCCTTCCGCCGCCGCGACGGGACAAGGACGACTTTCGCCGAGATGCTCGACGCCACCTACACGGACGCGATGTGGGTCTGGAAGGACGGCCACGTCCTGCACGAGAGCTATCACAACGGTATGGACGCGCGGACGCTGCACCTCTTGCAATCAGTGTCGAAGTCGATCACCGCGACGGCGGGGGCGACGCTGATCGCCGACGGCCTGATCGACCCGGCCGCGCCGGTGACGGAGTATCTGCCCGAACTCGCCCGGACCGCCTGGGCCGGGGCCAGCGTTCGGCAGGTGCTCGACATGACCACGGGCGTGCGCTTCACCGAGACCTACGACCAGCGCGACAGCGACATCGGCAAGATGGATTACTGCAGCGGCTGGAAGCCCGCCCCGCCCGATACCGATGTCTCGGACTGGCCGACATGTATCTGGGAGCAGATACTGGGGCTCACGCACAAGGAGGCCGAGCATGGCGCGCGCTTCGCCTACCGATCGATCGAGACCGATGTCTTCGCCCATGTGATGCAGCGCGTCAGCGGCAAGCGGTTGCCCGACCTCATCTCGGAGCGGTTGTGGCAGCCCCTTGGCGCCGAGGAGGATGCCGAGATCACGGTGGACCGGGCGGGCTATGGGCTCGCCTGCGGCGGGATCAGCGCCGCGCTTCGCGATCTGGGACGGTTCGGGCTCGCCTACCTCAACGACGGACAGGTGGAGGGGCGGCAGGTCATCCCGCGCGCCTGGGTCGAGGATGTGCGGGCGGGCGCCCACGGGCTTTTCGACGATGCGGCGCGGGCGGAGTTCCCGAACGGTTGCTACCGCAACCAGTTCTGGATCGAGGACCGCGACAGGCCGCGCCATCTCTGCCTCGGGATCTTCGGCCAGATGGTCTATGTCGCCCCGGACGCGGGTCTCGTCGCCGTCAAGGTCTCCACCTGGCCCGACGCCCTGGACAGCGGGCACCTGATGGCAGCGGTGGATGCCCTGCGCGCGGTGGCCGCGAGCTGACTTGGGCCGCCAGCGGAATGCCGGCGGGGGATGCCGCCCACGAACGCCTGCCGCGCAGCCTTGCGACGCATCCGGCAAAGCCGAAGATCGACAAGCCCATGGACAACGGTCGGCAGCGGCCCTGAGGCGCGATCGCCATGGACGGGGACCTGGGCGCTCCGGAGCGTTCCCGGACCAATGGCGGACGACGGCTCGCAGCGCGGGATATTCACCGGGAGCGACGAGCAAGCCCCGAAGGCCCGGGCCGTCGAGTTCCCCGGCAGTGCCTAGGGAGGCTCCCACGCCGTCGGAACGGCCGGACCGGATACCCCGCCCGACCGCGAGGTCGCCGGCGTCGCCGCCCTGCTTCCAGGCCTCTGCCTTGACCCTCGCTGCCAAGCTGGTAACCGTGCGACCGGACGGGGCCGGGCGTAAGCGCCCCCG
>NZ_JAYRTX010000137.1:0-6241 GCF_041919395.1 Albidovulum sp. | reverse complement strand
ACAGCGCGCATACCGAATCGTTGCGCGCCGGTTCCGGGAAAGTCCGCCTCAGTTACAAGCGTTCCCGTGCGATTTCAAGGCCGAATGGACCTCAGCCGCCGATCCCGAGGATCGCCGTGAGCCCGGTTCGGATGAGAAGATCGACGAGGAAGAAGAAGACCGAGGTCAGGGCCGCCATGATGAAGACCATGATCGTGGTTGTCACCACTTCCTTGCGGGTCGGCCAGTGGACCTTGGCGGTCTCGGAGCGGACCTGCTGGAGGAACTGGAGGGGGTTTGTGGCCATGCCTGTCTCGCCTTCGGCTCTTGCTGCAACGGGAGGGAGATACGCCCATGCGGGGGCGAATTCAAGCGGCGCGCATCCGTCCGTTTCGCGTCGGTTTTTTGGTCAGCATCCCGATTGACCAGCACGCACGCGGCGAAAGGCAAGCGGGCAATCCGGGGCGCTGCCGGCCCCGGGCCTTGCCGCAGCGCACGGGGCGGCCTACCAAGCGGCGGAGACCCTGGCAGGAGACCCGGCGATGCCCCCGACGACGCCCGAACGCGGCCGCACCCTGACCGGGGTCGCGCTGATGCTCGGGGCGATGGCTCTGCTCCCCTTCCTTGACGTGGTGGCCAAGCATCTCGGCCAGCGCGGGCTGCCGGTGATGCAGGCGGTCTGGGCGCGGATGGCCTTCGGCGCGCTCCTGACGCTGCCCTTCGTGCTCAGGATCGGCGGGGCAGCGGCTCTGGTCCCGGACCGGCCGGTCTATCACCTCTTCCGCGCGGGCTTCCTGATTGCGGCAACGTTCTCGTTCTTCTGGTCGCTGAAGTACCTGCCGATCGCCGATGCGCTGGCGATCTTCTTCGTGCAGCCGCTGATCGTCACCGCGCTCTCGCCCCTTGTGCTCGGCGAACATGTCGGACCTCGCCGATGGGCGGCGGTGGCGGCGGGGTTCCTGGGCACGCTCGTCATCATCCGGCCTGGGTTCCAGACGGTCAGTCCGGGCATGGTTCTGGCGCTGATGGCGGGGCTTTCGCTTGCGCTCTACATGCTGATGACGCGGCGGATCTCGGGGCGCAGTCACGCGATGGTGACGACCTTTCACACCAGCCTGCTCGGCGCGGGGATCGCGACTCTTGCGGTCTGGCCGGTGTGGCAGGCGCCGGAGCCGGTGGAATGGGGGCTCTTCCTGCTCCTTGGTGTGATCGCGACGGGCGGGCATTTCCTGATCGTGCGGGCCTATGACCACTGCGAGGCCTCGCTGCTCGCCCCGCTCGCCTACACCGAGATGGTGATGGCGACCGTCGCGGGCTGGTGGTTCTTCGGCGATTTCCCCGACGGCTGGACCTTCGTCGGCGTCGGCATCCTGATTGCCAGCGCCGTCTACATCTCGATACGCGAACGCAAGGCGGGCGCGGAGACGCCGCGCGACTTCGAGCAACCCTGAACGGAGACCGGCCTGGCAGGGGCAGCAGGGCTCGAACCCGCGACCTACGGTTTTGGAGACCGTCGCTCTACCAGCTGAGCTATACCCCTGTGGCCGGCCTGTCACCTAAGCCAGCGGCCGGACGAAATCAAGCGGGCTTTTCACGCGCGAGTGCGGCGATGTCGCGCGCGGCGAGGTGGGGGATCGCGGCGGCGAGGTGGGGGATCGCGGCGGCGAGACGATCGTCGGGCCAGTCCCACCAGGCGAGGGCAAGGAGCATTTCGATCTCGGCTTCGGTGAAGCGGCGGCGGATCACCCGTGCGGGGTTGCCCGCGACGATCGCACAGGGTGGCACCTCGCCCGAGACGACCGCTCCGGCGCCGACGATGACCCCGGCCCCGAGCCGCGCGCCGGGAAGGATCAGCGCGCCGTGGCCGATCCAGCAGTCGGGGCCGATCACCGTGTCGGGAAGGCCGGCGAAACCGTCACGGTAGGATGCCAGTGCCTCGGGGTCGAAGACCGGGAAGGGATAGGTCGAGATTCCGTCCATCGGGTGGTTGGCCGAGGCGGTGATGAACCGCGCCCCGTGCGCGATCTGGCAGAAGGGGCCGATGGTCAGGGTCTCGGGCGCGCCGGGATAGAGATAGGGGGCGAGCCGCGCCGCCCAGTCCCCGGGCGGCTCGAAGTCGTTGGCGTAGGCGTTGCGGCCGATCCGCCAGTTCGGATGGTCGATGGCGACGGCGAGGTTGACCATCTGGCGATGGGCGGTGCCGTCGGGAAAGACGAGCGGGTGACGCGCGGCGGCGTCGGGCATGCGGGTCATGGGACATCCTTTCTGGGTCGCGCGGAAAATGCGGAATCAGGAAAGGTGCTGGTCCATCGTCGCCTCCATCGGGATGGCCGCTTATGCCGGCCGACGGAGCCTCTGTCAAAGGGAACGGCGCGCCGGCAGGTCCGGCGCGCCGAAGCTGTTGCGCGATTGCTCAGAGATTGCCCGCGGCCATCTCGGAGGCGATGTGGTCGGCCTGGCGGATCGCCAGCGCCACGATCGTCAAAGTCGGGTTTTCCGCCGCGCCGGAGGTGAACTGGCTGCCGTCCGAGATGAAGAGGTTGGCGATGTCATGGGTCTGGCCCCACTTGTTGCAGACGCCGTCCTCCGGCTTTTCCGACATCCGGTTGGTGCCGAGGTTGTGGGTCGAGGGATAGGGCGGCGTCGGGAAGGTCCGGGTGGCCCCCACCGCCTTGTAGATCGCCTCTCCTCTCGCATAGGCGTGGTTGCGCATGGCCACATCGTTCGGATGGTCCGAGAAGTTGACGTTCGCCACCGGCAGGCCCCACTGGTCCTTCGTCTCGGAGAGCGTCACCCGGTTCGTCGCCTGCGGCATGTCCTCGCCGACGATCCACATGCCGGCCATGTTCTCGTAGGCGTCGAGCGCGGTGGTGAAGCTGCGCCCCCAGCCGCCGGGGTTGAGGAACGCCGCCATGAACGGGATGCCGAGCGACAGGGTTTCAAGCTCGTAGCCGCCGACGAAGCCGCGCGCGGGATCGTGCCGCGCCTCGTCCTGGACGATGCCGGCCATGGTGGTGCCCCGCCACATCCGCACCGGCTTGTCGAAGACCGCATAGACCGAGCCGGTCATGTGGCGCATGTAGTTCCGGCCCACCTGGTCGGAGGAGTTGGCGAGGCCGTTCGGGAACATGCTCGACGCCGAGTTCAGCAGGAGCCGAGGCGATTCGAAGGAGTTGCCGGCGACGCAGACGATGCGCGCCTTCTGCATCTGCAGGGCGCCGTCCTTGTCGAAATACTCGACCCCCGTCACCTTGCCGCTGTCGTCGTGCAGGATTCGGGCGACATGGGCATGATCGCGGACCTCGAGATTGCCGGTCGCCTCCCCACGCGGGATGTCGGTATATGCCGATGACCACTTCGCGCCCCACTTGCAGCCCTGGAAGCAGAAGCCGGTCTGCTGGCAGGCCATTCGGCCGTCATACTCGGCCGAGTTGATCGCCATGCGGCCGGTGTGGACCTCCTTGTAGCCGAGCGCGAGCGCGCCCTTCTCGAAGACCTTGTAGTTGTTGTTGCCGGGCAGGCCCGCGCGGTCGCCGGTGCGGGTGACGCCGAGCTTCGCCTCGGCCTTCTCGTACCAGGGCGCCATCTCGGCCCCGTCGATCGGCCAGTCGAGAAGGCTCGCCCCCTCGACCGCGCCGTAGTTTGTCAGCGCCTTCCACTCGTGGTCCTGGATGCGCAGCGAGGCCCCCGCCCAGTGGGTGGTGGTGCCACCGACGGCCTTGACGATCCAGGCCGGCAGGCCGGAGAAGTCCTTGGCCACCCGCCAGTCTCCGCTTGTGGTGCGCGCATCGGTCCAGGCGAGCTGGCCGAAGCTTTCCCACTCGTCGTTGATGAAGTCCTCGGGCAGGTAGCGCCCACCCGCCTCCAGCGCCACGACCTTGACGCCCTTCTGCGCCAGTTCGTTGGAAAGCACCCCGCCGCCGGCGCCGGTGCCGATGACCACGACGACCGAGTCGTCGTTCAGATCGAATTTCGCAACCATGTGAGCCTCCCCGCGGTCAGAGCCAGTTGATGTCGTCGAAGCCGCGGTTGATGTAACCGCCCTTGGAGAAGCTCTCGCCCTCGTAGCCGAAGAGCGGCCAGACTTCCTTCTGGTTGTAGAGCCCGGTGACGAGCCCGCCGCGCACGGTCTGGAAGAAGGCGCTGTCCTCCATCCCCTGAAGGAGCTTCACCCGGTCCTCCTCCCAGCCGACGGAGACGTAGTCGGCATGCCCCGCGGCCTTCGCCGCGGCATCGAGCGCTGCAACGCCCTCGGCCACCATCGCCTTCTTGTCCTCGGCGTCGTAGCCCTTGACGGCGACGGCGTAGAACCGGTCGGCAATCCGGTCGTGCGGGTAGATGTCGCGCGCCATCTGCAAGAGCGTCGCCATCTCGTGCTCGCTGATGACGCTCACCTCGAGCGCCCAGGCCGCGTTCGGTGCGGCGATGAAGCCCGCGCCGATGACCGTGAGCGTCCCTGCCGCGACCGACCGCGCCAGAAGCGCGCGGCGGGTCAGGCCCTTCCGTTCGTTGCTTGTCATTCTCTCCTCCCTAGAGATCACAAGGGCGGGCGCCTATAGAAAGCGTCCGCCGCGTTCGAGAACCTCGATCTGGTAGCCGTCGGGATCCGCGATGAAGAAGAACCGCGCCACCAGCGTGTCGCCGTTCCTGAAGTCCACGAGCTTGCGCGGGCCGAGACCCGCGGCGGTGAGCCGCGCGTGCTCGGCCGTCACGTCCGCGACCGAGACGGCAAGATGGCCGTAGCCGTCGCCGAGGTTGTAGGGCTCCGTCCGCCCCTTGTTGACCGTAAGTTCAAGCTCGAAGCTCGACTCGGCGTTCGACAGATAGATCAGCGTGAAGCTCTCGAAATCGAGCCGGTCGGCGATCTTGAACCCGAAGGCGCGGGAATAGAAATCCACCGATCGCGCCTCGTCGAGCACGCGGATCATCGAATGAATTGCCTTGGCCATATGCCCTCCAAAATCAGGCGATTTTGGTAAAGTTAGATGACCAATTCAGACGGGTGGTAGTAACCCGATACTACAGCCGGTTTTTCCGCCTATTCGGCGGCGATGCGCGCGGTGGCCTCGTCCCGATCGAGCTCGCCGAGGTGGATGGTGCAGGCGCAGCGCAGGAGCGACGTGAAGTTCGGCGCCTCGCCCCTCAGTTCCAGCACCTCGGAGTGGAGTTTCGAGATGAAGGCAGGAGTCGACAGCCCCTCGCGCGCGGCGATCTCGTCGAGGATGCGCCAGAAGGCGCGCTCAAGCCGGATCGACGTGCTCTGACCATTTAGCCTCAGGCGGCGGGTTTCGGACTCGTAGCGGCCCGGATTCTGGCCTGCGAAGATCTGGCACATGGTCTGCCCTCCCCAGCATGACTGTGCAGCGCACGATTGTGGGCGGCTTCGCACGAATCGTCAACTTGTCGGCGAGGGGCACGGTTCCCGCCGCCCGCCGGGCGGTCGGGCCGGGCACTCACGCCGCCGTGCCTGCGCCGGACGCGCCGATCGCGCAGGCGTGACCTCGCCGGCTTGTGACCGGGGCCGGGCGGGCGTCAGGACTGTAACACGTGCATCGGCGCGCCGGTCCGCATGAAAGCGGGAGTGCCCGTTCCGCGGCCACGTTCTCACAATCCCGAGGGCATTTCTCACGGGCGGGTGACGACGTTCACGAATACCGGCCCCGCCATCGCCGGGGCGTGATGTTACGGGAGAAAGACGTGTGTTCGGACCCGGGCGGCCCGTCGCTAGCGTGAGCCCATCGCAAGCACGCGATCCGGGTCGGACGCCCGGCAACGCCAATCACGAAGGGAAACATTCCATGAAACGCACGATTCTCGCCCTCACCGCCGCATCGGCGCTCGCCGGCTTCGGATCGGCCGCCCATGCCATGGCGGAATTCGAGATGGTGCAGGACACGCTCAGGGCCTTCCTGATCGAGCTCCGCATCCCGAGCGAAGAGATGGACAAACTCACGCTGGCGCAGATGCGCGAGATCATTTCCATCGTCGACTCCAAGAAAATGAATGAAGGCGTGCGGGCCCAGGTCTTGAAGATCATCGGCGAGAACTGATCCCGGCGGTGGCGCGGCCTTGCCGGAAATGCATAAGGCGGCCCTGACGGGCCGCCTTACCTCTTGGTTCGATCCGCTCTCGTGTCTTACTTCAGGATTTTCGAGACGACGCCTGCGCCGACGGTGCGGCCGCCTTCGCGGATGGCGAAGCGGAGCTTTTCCTCCATCGCGATCGGCGCGATGAGTTCCACCTCGAACTTCAGGTTGTCGCC
>NZ_JAYRTX010000136.1:0-6355 GCF_041919395.1 Albidovulum sp. | reverse complement strand
ATGAAACGATCCTCGTGGCTTGGACCTCTGGTCCATTTCGGGGGCAACCGGACGGCGGCGAGACTATGCGCTCCGCCGCGTGAAGTAAACGCAGGAGAGGGGGCCCGGCGGTGACCGGCCGGATGGACGCACTGGCCCCCGGGCTCTATTTCGTTGCCACCCCCATCGGGGCGGCGCGCGACATCACGCTTCGGGCGCTCGACATTCTTGCGACCGCCGAGGTGCTCGCCGCCGAGGATACGCGGACCCTGCGCCACCTGATGGATATCCACGGGGTCCAGCCCGGCGACCGGCCGATCGTGGCCTATCACGACCATAACGGCGAGAAGATGCGGCCCCGGCTCCTCGCGGCGCTGGCGGCCGGCAAGTCGGTCGCCTACGCCTCGGAAGCCGGCACGCCGCTCGTGGCCGATCCGGGCTACCAGCTCGCGCGGGCGGCGATCGCCGCGGGCCATCCGGTGATCTCGGCGCCGGGTCCGTCGGCTGTACTCGCCGCGCTGACCGTCTCGGGCCTGCCTTCGGACCGCTTCCTCTTCGCCGGCTTCCCGCCGTCCGCGGCCAGCGCGCGCCGCCGCTGGCTGGAGGAACTTGCCGGCATTCCGGCGACCCTCATCCTCTACGAATCGCCCAAACGCGTTCAGGGTCTCTTAACGGAACTGCGCGACAGTCTCGGAAACGATCGGCAGGCGGCGGTCTGCCGGGAACTGACGAAGCGGTTCGAAGAGGTGTCGCGCGGCACGCTCGAAGAACTTGCGCGCGACTTTGCCGAACGGTCGGTGAAGGGTGAGATCGTCATCGTGATCGACCGTGCCGGCGCGGCTGCGCCGGACCCGGCCGAGGTCGAGGCGCGGCTGAGGGAGGCGTTGAAGTGCCACTCGATACGGGATGCGGCGGCGGAGGTTTCGGCAGCGCTTGGCCTGCCGCGGCGGCAGGTCTACCAGACGGCGCTCCGGCTCGCCAACGGCGGCTGAGGGGCCAGGTCTCGCACCACGCGGGCCGGGTCGCCGAGACGCAGGTGGAGGCGCACTATCGCGGGCGCGGCTATCAGGTGGCCGCGCGGCGCTGGCGCGGCCCGGGCGGAGAGATCGACCTCGTCCTGCGCGCGGGCGACCGGCTGGTCTTCGTCGAGGTGAAGGCAGCCCGGACCCACGCGATCGCGGCCGAACGCCTCTCTTTCCGGCAGATGAGCCGGATCGCGGCCTCGGCCAGTGCCTTCCTCGCCGGCGAACCTCGGGGCCAGGACAGCGAAATGAGCTTCGAAGTCGCGCTCGTGGACGGCGCGGGCCGGATCGGGATCGTCGAGAACGCCTTCGGAGTCTGAAGCCGAACCGCCATTGCATCCGCCCGCCGCCTCGGTCATCAATCGGGGCGCTGAACGAGACGGGGCGGACGCATGGCACTCAAGGTCGCACTCCAGATGGACCCGGTCGAGGCTGTCAACATCGACGCCGATTCGACCTTCCGCATCGGGCTGGAGGCGCAGGCGCGGGGCCACTCGCTCTTCTACTACACGCCGGGCCGGCTCGCCTACCGCGAGGGCCGGGTGCTGGCGCGAGGCTGGCCCCTGGAGCTGCGGCGGGTGAAGGGCGACCACTTCACGCTTGGGCCGGAGACAGAGGTCGACCTCGGCACCTTCGACGTGGTCTGGCTGCGCCAGGACCCGCCCTTCGACATGGGCTACATCACCACCACGCATCTGCTGGACATGATCCATCCGAAGACTCTGGTCGTGAACGATCCCTTCTGGGTCAGGAACTACCCCGAGAAGCTTCTGGTGTTGCGGTTTGCGCAACTCACGCCGCCGACGCTCATTGCCCGCGACCTCGCCGCGATCCGCGCCTTCAAGGCGACGCATGGCGACATCATCCTGAAGCCGCTCTACGGCAACGGCGGGGCGGGTGTCTTCCGGCTCGACCCGAACGACCGCAACCTCGCATCGCTGCACGAGCTCTTCATCGGCATCAACCGCGAACCGCTGATCGCGCAGAAATACGTCCCGGCCGTGGTGAAGGGGGACAAGCGCGTGATTCTCGTCGACGGCGAGCCGGTGGGCGCGATCAACCGCATTCCGGCGGCGGGCGAGACACGGTCGAACATGCATGTGGGCGGCCGGCCGGAGAAGGTGGGGCTGACCGACCGCGACCGTGAGATCTGTGCCGCGATCGGCCCCGTCCTGCGCGAGAAGGGGCAAGTCTTCGTCGGCATCGACGTGATCGGTGACTGGCTGACCGAGATCAACGTGACCTCGCCGACGGGACTTCAGGAACTCGAGCGATTCGACGGCACCAATGCCGCCCGGCGGATATGGGAGGCGATCGAGGCGAAGCGGGCGTAGCCCGGCCGCCCGGTCAGCGGCCCGCCTGCATGCTCAGCCGGTAGCTCACCGCTTCGGCCACATGCGGCTTGCGCACATCGGCGGATCCCGCGAGATCGGCGATGGTGCGTGCGACGCGCAGGATCCGGTGGTAGCCCCGGGCCGAGAGGCCGAAGCGTTCGGCAACCCGCGCCAGAAGCTCCCGCCCGTCGCTGTCGGGGCTCGCGATCTCTTCCAGGATCCGGCCCTCGGCATCGGCGTTCACGCGCATGTCCGCATGGTCGGAGAAGCGCGCGGCCTGCACCGCCCGCGCGGCGGCCACCCGCTCGGCCACCGCGGCCGAGCTTTCGCCCGACTCGGGCAGGTCGAGGTCGGTATAGGCCACCGGCGGCACCTCGACCCTGAGGTCGATCCGGTCCATGAGCGGCCCCGAGATGCGGCCGAGGTAGTCCTCGCCGCAGAGCGGAACCTTGGCGCAGGCGCGCGCGGGGTCGGAGAGATAGCCGCATTTGCAGGGGTTCGCGGCAGCGACGAGAAGGAAGCGGCACGGATAGCGGATATGGGCATTGGCGCGGGCGACGACGACCTCGCCGGTCTCGATCGGCTGGCGCAGGGTTTCAAGGACGGTGCGGGGGAACTCGGGGAATTCGTCGAGGAAGAGGACGCCGTTGTGGGCGAGGCTGATCTCGCCCGGCTTGGCGCCGCGTCCGCCGCCGACGATGGCCGCCATCGAGGCGGTGTGGTGCGGCTCGCGGAAGGGCCGCGTGCGGCTGATCCCGCCCTCGTCCAGAAGCCCCGAGAGCGAGTGGATCATCGAGGTCTCCAGCGCCTCGGCCGCCGTCAGCGGCGGCAGGATGCCGGGAATGCGGGCGGCGAGCATCGACTTGCCCGAACCCGGCGTACCGACCATGAGAAGGTGATGCCGCCCGGCCGCCGCGATTTCCAGCGCGCGTTTCGCCCGTTCCTGCCCCTTCACGTCGCGAAGGTCGCGCCGGGCTGGATCGGTCCGCACCTCGCCGGGATTCGCGGGCGTGATCGGCGCCGCGCCGGTGAAGTGCCGGAGCACTTCGGCAAGCGTCGCGGCCGCGATCACCGGGGTTGCGCCGACCCAGGCGGCTTCGGGTCCGCATGCCTTCGGACAGAGGAGCGTCCGCTCTTCCTCCGCCGCGGCCATCGCGGCCGGAAGCGCACCGATCACCGGCACGAGCCGCCCGTCGAGCGAGAGTTCGCCGAGCGCGACCGTGCCCTCGACCTCCTCGCGCGGCAGGATGTCGATGGCGGCGAGCAACGCGAGCGCGATCGGAAGGTCGAAATGCGAGCCTTCCTTCGGCAGGTCGGCGGGCGAGAGGTTCACGGTGATCCGTTTCGACGGCAGCGCGATCGACATTGCCGTCAGCGCCGCGCGCACCCGGTCGCGCGCCTCGCTTACCGCCTTGTCGGGCAGGCCCACGACCGCGAAGGCGGGCATTCCCGCCGCGACCGAGCACTGGACCTCGACGATCCGTGCCTCCACCCCCTCGAAGGCCACCGTATAGGTGCGCGCCACCATGGTCCGTCCCCGTTAACCCCGGTTAACGGCTAGCGCGAAGGTGGTTGAGAAAGGGTTAACGCGCGGCCAACGCCATGAATGCCGGCCAGGCTTCCGGGTCGGCGAGCGTCTTGTCGCGGCAAAAGGCATTGCAGAAGCCCCAGACGCGGCCGTCCAGTTCGAGGAAGTGGGTGACGGGCTTGCCGGAATAGGGGCAGGCGGCATTGACCGAGGGTTCCCCTGCCGGCGTCGCCTTCCGGGGCTCGGGGCCTGGCCAGGGTCGTTCGGGGTAGGGCATGGCGTAGGACGGCTGGACCAGGGCCTCCGCCGCGCCCATCGCCCGCCAGCGGCGCAAGGCGGGGTCGGCGAGATGTGCGGCGACGTAGTCCATCGCGGCGGCGGACACCGGGAGATTGTAGGTGGCGATCCTTGTGGCCACGGGGGCGAAGAAGGCGTCCGCCGCCGTGTAGCGGCCGAAGAGCCAGGGACCGTCCGCGCCGAAGCGGGCCCGCGCCAGTGCCCAGAGGTCCTCGATCCGGGCGAGGTCGCCCAGAACTTCGTCCCGGGGCGCGGAGTCGGCGTAGCTCAGCCGCAGATTCATCGGACAATCGCCCCTGAGCGCGGTGAAACCGGAGTGCATCTCTGCCGCCAAGGATCGGGCCATGGCGCGGGCGGCGGCATCCTCGGGCCAGAGTCCGGCCCGGGGGTGGCGTTCGGCGAGCGTCTCGGCGATGGCGTGCGTGTCCCACACCACCTCGCCCTCGGGCGTGCGCATCGCGGGCACCAGCCGGGCGGGCGCGAAATCGGCGAGAAGCCGGTGGAAGTCGTCGGTGTAGAGGATTCCCGTGTGGCAGGTCACCGGCAGGCCGAACTTCTCGAAGAGAAGCCAGCCGCGCAGGGACCAGCTCGAATAGCTGCGGTCGCCGATGGCAAGGTGATAGGTCATGGCATCCTCCCTTTCTCCCTTGCTAGCCGGCGCCCCGCTGCGGGTCACGTTCATCTTCGTGCGCCGCGCCATCACGGCCGGTGATGAAAGTCGCGCCGCTTGTCTTCCACGGACTCCGCGCCTAATCCTTGGCGAGGCGGGCGAGGGCATCATGCTGGCGGACAAGCGCATTCTCCTGATCATCGGCGGCGGCATCGCGGCCTACAAGGTGCTCGACCTCATCCGAAGGCTGAGGGAGCGGGGGGCGGCGGTGCGGGCGGTGATGACCGCGGCGGCACAGGAATTCGTGACACCGCTTTCGGTCGGGGCGCTGACGGCCGATCATGTCTTCACCGATCTCTTCGACCGCCAGGACGAACAGGACGTCGGCCATATCCGGCTGGCGCGCGAGGCCGACCTCATCGTCGTGGCCCCGGCGACCGCCGACCTGATGGCGAAGGCCGCGCACGGGTTCGCGGGCGATCTCGCCACGGCGGTGCTGCTGGCGACCGACCACAAGGTCCTGATGGCGCCGGCAATGAACCCACGGATGTGGGCGCATCCAGCCACCCGGCGCAACCATGCCCGGCTGGCCGCCGACGGCGTCGCCTTCGTCGGCCCGGCGATGGGCGAGATGGCCGAGGCCGGCGAGGCAGGCGAGGGGCGCATGGCCGAGCCCCTGGAAATCGTCGCGGCGGCCGAGGCCGCGCTGGGCGGCGGGGCGCTCGCCGGTCGGCATGTCATCGTGACCTCGGGTCCCACGCACGAGCCGATCGACCCGGTGCGCTATATCGCCAACCGCTCCTCGGGGGCGCAGGGAACGGCGCTGGCCGCCGCGCTGCGCGATCTCGGCGCGCGCGTCACCTTCGTCACCGGACCGGCGAGCGTGCCCGCGCCTTCGGGCGTGGAGGTCGTCGCGGTCGAGACGGCGCGGGAGATGCTCGCCGCCGTCGAGGCGGCGCTCCCGGCCGAGGCGGCGGTCTTCGCCGCCGCCGTCGCCGACTGGCGGGTGAAGAACGCGAGCCATTCCAAGATGAAGAAGGATGGGTCGGGCCGGGCCCCGGCGCTCGAGTTCGCGGAAAACCCCGACATCCTCGCCACCGTGTCGCAGATGGAGGCGGGGCGGCCGCGGCTCGTCATCGGCTTTGCCGCCGAGACCGACGACGTGGTGGCCCATGCGCGGGCCAAGCGTGCGCGCAAGGGCTGCGACTGGATCGTGGCGAACGACGTTCGGCCTGCGACCGGGATCATGGGTGGCGCGGAGAACGCGGTGACGCTGATCACCGGCGAGGGCGCGGAAGACTGGCCACGGCTCGCCAAGGACGAGGTTGCGCGGCGGCTTGCCGCGCGCATCGCCGCGGCTCTGGGTTAATGCGACTAGGCCGGGAGCCTCCGGCGGGAGTATTTCGGCCACAATGAAAGATGGATCAATGCGTCCGGTGATCCGGGTTCTGCGCGAGGACTGGGCCGACCCTCAGGTGGCGCTGCCTGCCTACGCGTCGGCCGGTGCCGCCGGGGCGGACATCCGTGCGAACCTTCCCGAGCGCGACCGCGCGGCGGGTCTCGTGCTGGCGCCCATGGAGCGGCG
>NZ_JAYRTX010000135.1:0-6435 GCF_041919395.1 Albidovulum sp. | reverse complement strand
CCTTGCACATACCAGACATCCGCGCCATCGGCCTCGAACGCCGCGACGATGCGGGCGTTGACCTCGGCATTGCGCAGAAGGAAGTCCGCGTCGGTGGGCTTCGCGCCCTTCTTCACGAAGCAGGTGAGCGGCACGCCCCAGGCGCGCTGGCGGGAAAGCACCCAGTCGGGCCGCGCCGCGATCATCGAATGGAGGCGGTTGCGGCCGGTGGCTGGCGTCCACTGGACGAGATCGCTGATCGAGGTCAGCGCGCGGGCACGGATCGTGTCGCCATAGGTGCCCATGCCGTCGTCGAGCTTGCGGTCGATGGCGACGAACCACTGCGGCGTGTTGCGGTAGATCAGCGGCGCCTTGGAGCGCCAGCTGTGCGGGTAGGAGTGCTTGAGCTTGCCCTTGGCGAACAAGGCGCCGGCATAGGCAAGCTGCTTGATGACGCTGACGTTGGCGGGGCCTTCCTTGCCGTCGGGCAGGATGATTGCCTCGCCGCCAAAGATCGGCAGATCGGCGCGGTAGCTGCCGTCCGGTTCGACATTGTAGGTCATCGGCAGGCCGAATTTCAGGCCAAGCTGGTAGTCGTCGTCGCCATGGCTGGGCGCGGTGTGGACAAAGCCGGTGCCCGCCTCGTCGGTGACATGGTCGCCGGGGAGCATGGGGACAGTATAGTCCCACTCTCCCTGCGCCCCTTCAACGTCCATGAAGGGGTGGTCGCACCCGGCGCCATCAAGTTGCGAGTCACGGACCGCACCGAGCCTTTTGAAACCCTCCACCTTCGCGGCCGTCATCACATCCTGGGCGAGCTTGTCGGCTAGGAGAAGCTTCTCTCCAACTTTTGCAGTGCTGTTTTCGCCTGTGGATTCAACCAAATACAGCCCGTACTCGATGCTTGGATTGAATGCGACGGCTCTGTTCTGTGGGATCGTCCAAGGGGTAGTTGTCCAAATCAGAACGCTGCTTCCTAGCAGTTCACTGTTCGGTAGTTCGCACTGGTCAACCTCTGCCATGCCCGTGGCGTGTAGGCGAAACCGCACCCAGACCTGATGGCTGGTATGGTCGTGATACTCGACCTCCGCCTCCGCGAGCGCGGTCTTTTCCACCGGCGACCACATCACGGGCTTCGACCCCTGATAGAGGGTCCCGTTCATCAGGAACTTCATGAACTCCCCGGCGATCACCGCCTCGGCGTGGTAGTCCATGGTCAGGTAGGGATCGGCCCAGTTGCCGGTGACGCCGAGGCGCTTGAACTCCTCGCGCTGGACGTCGATCCAGCCTTCGGCGAACTTGCGGCATTCCTGGCGGAAGGCCACCACGTCCACGTCGTCCTTGTTCAGACCCTTCGCCCGATACTGCTCCTCGATCTTCCATTCGATCGGCAGGCCGTGGCAGTCCCAGCCGGGAACGTAGCGGCTGTCCTTGCCCATCATCTGCTGCGACCGCACCACCATGTCCTTCAGCACCTTGTTCAGCGCGTGGCCGATATGGAGGTGGCCGTTGGCATAGGGCGGGCCGTCGTGGAGGACGAAGCTTTCCCGCCCGGCCTTCTCGCGCAGGCGATCATAGATGCCGATCTTTTCCCATCGGGCGAGCCAGTCCGGCTCGCGCTGCGGCAGGCCGGCGCGCATGGGAAAGTCGGTCTCGGGCAGGAAGACGGTCGAGCGGTAGTCCGGGGCGGTCGGTTCGGGCGTATCTGCGCACATCGCGGGCGGTCCTTGGGCAATCGGTGAAGCTTGAGCGGCGCAGGGAATGCGCCCTGATCCCGGCGACTGACAGGTCAGATCGCCGGGCCGCTAATTCGCATGATCGTCGCGGAGGTGCGCTTCATGGCCCGCCTTATAGGAAACCGCAATCGGGGGGTAAAGTGGGCGCGGCAAGGTGCGGACTTGCCTCCGCTTGCGGCGTGGGGCAAGGATCGGGGCCGAAAGGAGACCCCGGTGCCCGCCCCTCCCCCGCGCTTTGCCGTGACGCCCGAGGATATCGACCGCGTGGTGGCCGAATTCTACGCCGCGATCCGGGTCCATCCCGGCCTCGGCCCGGTCTTTGCCGTCCATGTGACGGACTGGCCCGCGCACGAGGCGAAGATCGCGGGCTTCTGGCGCAACGCTATCCTGTTCGAGCGGAGTTACGACGGCAATCCCCTGGAGGCTCACCGGCGGGCCGGCAACGTGCAGCCGGGGATGTTCGACCCCTGGCTCGGTCTTTTCGACTCCGTCCTCAGGCGCAACCTCGCGCCCGAGGCGGCCGCCGCCTGGTCGGCCCTCGCCCACCGCATCGGGCGGAGCCTGCGCTATGGCGTGGTGGAAGGCTCCACGCTGCCGGGCGGGGTACCGAAGCTCGGATAGGATTTCGCCCTGCCCTGCGTCGGGGCACCCCGCCGGGAGGGCGCTGCCCTCCCGCACCGTCCCGGAGCACTTGCGGACGGAAGGGGAGGCGGTCAGCCGTCCCGGATGCCGGTGCCGCCCGAGTCCTGCCGCCCGGCCGCCCAGCGGTTGAGCCAGGCGAGACCGGCGAGCGAGAGCCCGAGCGCGAGGAAGGAGAAGACGCGGGTGAGGCCGGAAAGCCCTGAGATGTCGATCAGGAACACCTTGGCGATGGTCAGCGCGATCACCGCCATGGCCGCGCGGCGGAGCGTGGACGAGCGCCGCGCGATCGCCTGGTAGAGGAGCCCCGCGCCCACCGCCATCAGCGCCATCGTGTAGGCATAAAGCTCACCCTGCGTGACGCCGGGCACGGAGAGGTCGTCGCCGCGCATCAGCCGGCGAATCTCGAGCCCGGCATAGAGCGCGGCAAGTGCCACCCCGGCCGCCAGGAGCGCCCAGCGGATAAGCCTGTGCACATGGCCGAGCCGCGTCAGCGCGGCGAGAAGCAGCACGGCGGGCATTGCATAGGCGACGAAGAGCGTATCAAGGAGCGGCGGGCCGTAGACGCGGCCCTCCGGTCCGCCGAAGAGATTCCAGAGCGGGTTCGCCAGGGTGACGGCCAGGGCGATCCCCCCGAAGCCGATCAGGGCCGCCACGGCCGCGATGCCCCAGCGCAGCCAGCGCAAGGCCCCGCCAAGTTGCAGCCGGTAGAGCTGGACGAGCATGAGGATGAGCCAGGGGGCGGCGTTCAGCGTCAGCGCCCAGTGCGCGCCGATCCAGTCGCCGCCGCTCCGTCCGATGAGCCAGCGGCTGATGAGCACATTGGCGAAGAGCGCGGCGAAGGCCGCGAAGGCGCTTTCCAGGAAGACCCGCGCCGCGCGGCGGTCGAGCGGCGCAAGAAGGAAGAGTCCCCCCGCCATCGCCGCTGCCGCCCCGGCGTAGGAGGCGACCGCCTCCCACAGGGCAGCCTCGTCCACCGCCCAGGGGAGCCCCGGATCGACGACGAGCCGCCAGGAGAGCGCGACCACGCCGGCCTGGATGAAGAGCGCCATCTCGGGCAGGCGGAAGCGCCGGTCGAGAGCGGCCGCCGCGACGACGAGCGCGGCAAGGGCCAGCGTCAGCGCGCCCTTCGTCAGGATCAGGAAGAGTGCCAGCGCGATGAGCGAGAGCGCGGCGAGCACCATGTAGGCCGCGCGGCGCATGTCGCCGCCATCGGCGCGGGCGAAGGTGACTGCGACGCCCGCCATGAGCGCGGCGAGCGCGATGACATGGAGCGCCCAGGGATAGGCGCCGAGCACGGACGACGGCGCCCAGAAGAGCTCCAGGACAAGGGCCGCGAGCGGGGCCGCGAGCGCGGCGCCCGCCGCCCAGTGGGGCTTCAGCCGCCCCGCCCCGCCGCTTGCCCAGGCGGCGGCGAGCGACATCAGGGTGGCGAGAGCCAGGATCACGCTCGCCGTCATCGGCGCGGAGGATTCCGGCGGACGCAGGGCAATCGCCTGCGCCGCAAACTCCGCGGAGAGGGGGCCGCGGTCCAGCCCCTCCAGCCCGAGCCGGAGGAGGAAGGCGGAGGCGGGCAGAAGCGTCAGGTCTGAAAGCGCCCTCGCAGGCCCCGACCAGACGGTGAGAGCAACGGCGAGCGCCGCGGCGCAGAGATAGACCAGCAGGCTTTCGGCAGGGGTCGCCGTGTCGAGCGTGAGAAGAAGGACTGCGACGGCCAGAACCGTTCCGGCGGCAAGGAGCGTCGGGAAGCGGGGGCGATCCCCGCCCTTCTTCGCAAAAAGCTCCACGGCCATCTTGCCCGCGTGGTCTGGCATCAACCCGCGCGCCGGCACCAGAGCGGCCAGCCCCGCCACCGCCACGAGCATCAGCGCGAACCAGCCGGCCCCGCCCGTCCCCACGAGCGTGAGCCAGCCGCCGCCGATCCCCAGAACGACGGCGAGGACAGAGACCCAGGCCCAGCGGCGCATCGTGTCGACGGCAAGCCCGGTCGCCGCGATGGTGACGAAGTAGATGTAGAGCCAGTAGGGCGCTTCGCTTTGCCCGCCGACGACAAAGGGGGCCGCCGCCGCGCCGATGAGGCCCACGGCGGCCAGAAACGGGCCGGACAGCCAGCCGAGCCCGATGGCAAGAACCGCCGTCGCGACGATCCCGGCGAAGGCGGCGTTCGGTCCGATAAGGCCGTAGAGCTGCCGCGCCGCCACGATTCCGCCGAAGATCGAGACGAGCCCCGCGCCAGAGAAGGTGGAGGGCAGGTAGGCCGTCGGATCCCCCTCGCGGTCGCCCCAGCGCCGGCGCAGGGCCTCTCCGCCCGCGATGAGCGCGAGGCCGAAGAGGATCGCCGCCGCGACCCGCGCGGCCGGCGGCAGAAGGCCGTTCTCGATGCCGTATTGCACGAGGAAAAGCCCTGCGAGCGCGAGCGAGACGGCGGAGACGACGAAGACCCAGTTGGTCCTGATCCAGTCGCCAAGCGCCGAGACGCGCGGGATCGCCGGGGCGACGGGAGGCGTCGGCGCGGCGGGCGGGAGGTTTGTCCATGGACCCTCGACCGGCGCGGCCGGCTCCGGGGGCGCCGCCGCGGCGGGTGCCGCGTCTTCGGTCGTGGCGGGCACCGGCTCCGGCGGCCCGGCCGCAGGGGCGGACAGCCCGGCCGCCGGCGGTGGCGAGGCTTCCCGGAGCGCCTTGGAGAGATCGTCGAGGGCGCGGTCGCGTCCCGCCGCCTCCCGCTCCAGCACCGCGACGCGCGACTTGAGCCGCCCGACCGAGACGAGAAGCACCACCACCGCCACCGGGATCGCCACGACGACCAGCGCGGCGATCACGCCCAGAAGTTCCCAACCGTCCATCGTCCCGTCCCCGCGCCCGTGTTCCCGGCCGTCACCGGGACCATTCATAGCGCAAGTCGGCCCGCCCGGAAGTCAGGATTTCCCGTCGTCCGCCGCGCGCCCGGTGCCGAAGAGCCCGGCGAGGGCTCGGCTGACGAGCGCGGTGACGCGCGGCTTCGGCAGCACCGCGAAGGGCAAGGGCCGGCAGACCTCGATCGCGGCCACGCCCACCCGGGCCGTCAGCGCGCCGTTGACGACCCCCTCGCCGAAGCGTCGCGACAGCTTGGAGAGAAGGCCGCCGCCCGCGACCGACTGGATCAGGTCGTCGCCCACCGCAACCGCGCCAGTTGCGACGAGATGGGTGAGGACCGTGCGCAGAAGCCGCCAGCCGCCGATGGCGCCGGCGCGGCCCCCGTATATCTCTGCGATCCGGCGGATCATCCTGAGGTTCATCGTCAGCGCCGCCGCCACGTCCGCCAGCGCCAGGGGAACGAAGGCCGTCACCGTCGCCACCTGCCGCGCCGCCGCCTCGATCTCGCTCCGCGCCGCCCGGTCGAGCGGGGCCATCAGTTCCGCTTCGGCCAGCGACAGCAGCGCGTCGGCGTCGAAGACGTCGCCCCGCCGCTCCGCCAGTCGGGCCCGGCCCCAGGCGGTGTCCTCGCGCGAGCCGTAGAGCGCCACGAGCCCGTCGACGACCCGGCCCGCGGCTTTCAGGTCGCCCGACCCCGCGGCCGCAAGGGCGGCCTTGTGGACCCGATCGAGCCGTCCGAGCCGCGCCCAGGCGGCGGCCTCGCGCAGCGCGACCAGCAGCGCCGCCAGAACGAATAGCGCCGTCAGCCCGGCGGCAATCCAGCCGATCACCGGATGCGTCGCCAGAAGCCCCTCGACAAAGCGCCAGGTCGCGACGGAGGCCATGAAGCCCACGAGCGCCGCGGCGGCACCCCAGAAGAACCGCCCGAGGCGCGAGCGCGGCCGCGCCGCCAGCACCGCGAGCGTCTGCATGGCCCGCCCTTCGGGCACGGGCGCGAGGTCGGGCACGGGCGGCGCCGCGTCGGGGCCGATCGCGGCCGCCTCCTCGCGCTCGATCAGGACGGGGCCTTTGGGGTTCGTCATTCTCGCCTCACAACCTGTCGCCCAAGAGGAACTCCGCCGCTCGGTCGAGCCGGATGTGCGGCGGCCCCTCGCCCGGCTTCAGGTTCAGCCGCGCCGGCGCGAAGCTCATCACCCGGTAGTCTGCGTCGAGCCAGCCCGTCGCCCCC
>NZ_JAYRTX010000134.1:0-6657 GCF_041919395.1 Albidovulum sp. | reverse complement strand
TCGGCAGGCTCACGAGGTCATGGAGATAGGCCGCGCAGAGAAGGATGCGCGACGGCGCCATCCCCTCGCCGTGGGCAATCGTGCGCGCGTGCATCCAGACACGGTCGGAATGTGCGAGGTCATGCGCCGAATCCCCGCCCGCCGTCTCCTGCGCCAGCGCCTCGCGCAGCGCCATGCGGAGGGCGGCGATGCTCATCCGATCCGCCCCCCGCCGTCGCCGACCTGTCCGCGATGGAGCAGCAGGTGATCGAGGATTACGCAGGCCATCATCGCCTCTCCGACCGGCACGGCCCGGATGCCGACGCAGGGATCGTGGCGGCCCTTGGTGACGACCTCGGCCTCCTCGCCGGCGAGCGTGATCGACTTGCGGGGTGTGAGGATCGATGACGTGGGCTTCACGGCGAAACGCACGACCACATCCTGCCCGGTGGAGATGCCGCCAAGGACGCCACCCGCGTGGTTCGAGGAGAACCGGGGCCGGCCGTCATTCCCCATGAATATCTCGTCGGCATTCTCGACGCCGGTCAGCTCGGCCGCCGCCATACCCGCGCCGATTTCCACCCCCTTCACGGCGTTGATCGACATCATCGCCGCGGCAAGATCGCTGTCGAGCTTGCCGTAGATCGGCGCGCCAAGACCGGCGGGCACGCCCGAGGCCACGACCTCCACCACCGCGCCGACCGAATTGCCGGATTTGCGCAGCTCGTCCAGATGCTCGGCCCAGATCGCCGCAGCGGCCGCATCGGGGCACCAGAAGGGGTTGCGCTCCACCTCCTCCGGGTCGAAGCGGTCGCGGTCGGCCCTGAGCCGGCCCATCTGCACCATGTAGCCGGTGATCTTCACGCCCGGTGCCAGAGCCTTCAGCGCCTCGCGCGCGACCGAGCCGGCCGCGACCCGCGCCGCCGTCTCGCGCGCCGAGGAGCGGCCACCGCCGCGCGGGTCGCGGATGCCATATTTCAGCCAGTAGGTGAGGTCGGCGTGCCCGGGGCGGAAGGTGCGCGCGATATCGCCGTAGTCCTTCGACCGCTGGTCCGTATTCTCGATCATAAGCTGGATCGGCGTGCCCGTCGTCCGCCCCTCGTACACGCCCGAGAGGATCCGTACCTCGTCGGGTTCGCGGCGCTGCGTCGTGAAGCGGTTCTGCCCGGGTTTCCTGCGATCGAGCCAATGCTGGATCATCGCCGGCGCCAGCACGATTCCGGGCGGGCAGCCGTCCACGGTCGCGCCGAGCGCCGGCCCGTGGCTTTCGCCCCAGGTCGTCACGCGGAAAAGATGGCCGAAGGTATTGAGGCTCATGGGCACGCTCCCTTGCCCCAAGCGCCATATCGAAGCCGGCGCCGCCGCTCAAGCGTTCCCTCGCCCGCCTCGGTCGCCTCGGGCGAAATTCCTCGCGCTAGGCCCCCACCCGTTCCGGGGGCAAGCCGCGGCGCCCGTCATCCGGTTTCCCCTTGCAACCCGCCCCACCACCGCTATCCTCGGCGCCACCTCGGGGTGTCCCGGACAAAGGTCCGGGACTGAGATGCGAAAGCGAACCCGTCGAACCTGAACCGGTTAGCACCGGCGGAGGGAAGGTCAGGCCGCGAGCGCCCCCATCTCCGCCCGTCCGACCATTGGAGGAAGCGAGATGAGAACAACCCAGGTCTCGACCCTGATTGTCGCGGGATCTCTTGCCGCCGCACCCGCGGCCGCTGCCCCCGTGCTCACGGTCTATACCTATGACAGTTTCGTCGCCGAATGGGGCCCCGGCCCGGCTGTGGAACTGGCGTTCGAAGCGGACTGTGGCTGCGACCTGCAGTTCGTGGCGACCGGCGACGGTGCGGCGCTTCTGGCGCGGCTCCTCCTCGAAGGCGCAGCGACGGACGCCGACGTCGTGCTTGGCCTCGACACGAGCCTGACCGCCCGCGCCGCCGCGTCGGACCTCTTCGCGCCGCGCCCGGCCACCGCCGCCAGCTTCGCCCTGCCGCTCGAATGGACCGACCCGACCTTCCTCCCCTACGACTGGGGCTGGTTCGCCTTTGTCTACGACAAGACCTTGGTCGACACTGTTCCGGCCGATTTCGAAGCACTTGCGGCGTCCGACCTGAAGATCGTGATCGAGGATCCCCGCTCCTCCACCCCCGGGCTCGGCCTTCTCCTTTGGGTCAAACGCGCCTACGGCGACCGGGCGGCGGAGATCTGGCAGGGGCTTGCCGACAACATCGTCACCGTGACGCCGGGATGGTCCGAAGCCTATGGCCTCTTCCTTGAGGGCGAGGCGGATATGGTGCTTTCATACACCACCTCCCCCGCCTACCACCTCATCGCGGAGGGCGATGACACCAAGGCGGCGGCGCCCTTTGCCGAGGGACACTACCTGCAGGTCGAAGTCGCAGCAAAACTGAAGTCCACCCGGAACAGCGAACTGGCCGACCGATTCCTGAACTTCATGACCACCGAGGCCTTCCAGTCCGTCATTCCCGGGACCAACTGGATGTATCCCGCGGTGACTCCGGCCGACGGCCTCCCCAAGGGGTTCGAGACGCTGATCCAGCCCGAAAAGACCCTGCTTTTCCCGCCCGAGGAGGCCGTGTCCGTCCGTGACCCGGCGCTGGCCGAATGGCAGACGGCGCTCAGCCGCTAGGCACCTGGCTCCGGCTTGCCGCCGGGGGCGCGGCCGCGCTGGTGGCCGCGCTCACGGTCGTGCCGCTGGGCGCCGTGCTGGCGCGCGCCGGCGGTGTCGTCATGCTCGGACCTGCCGATTGGGCGGCGGTGCGCTTCACCCTCCTCCAGTCCACACTCTCCGCCGCGATCAGCCTGGCGCTCGCCATCCCGGTCGCCCGCGCCCTCGCGCGGCGGCAGTTCCCCGGCCGCGGCCTTCTCATCACGCTCCTTGGAGCACCCTTCATCCTGCCCGTCGTTGTGGCGGTGATGGGCATTCTCGCCATCTTCGGCCGCGGCGGGCTGTTCAACGATGGCGTCGCCGCACTCGGCTACGGACGCATCTCGATCTACGGACTGGGGGGGGTCGTCCTTGCCCATGTCTTCTTCAACCTGCCGCTCGCCGTCCGTCTCCTGCTGCAAGGCTGGCTCGCGATTCCGGCGGAACGGTTCCGGCTTGCCGCCGCGCTCGGCTTCGGTCCGGCGGAGGTCGCACGGCATCTGGAACGGCCGATGCTGAAGGCCCTCGCACCCGGGATCTTCGCCACCGTTTTCCTGCTCTGCCTGACGAGTTTCGCAACGGCGCTCATCCTCGGCGGTGGTCCTCGGGCAACGACGGTGGAGCTTGCGATCTACCAGGCATTCCGCTTCGACTTCGACCTCGCGCGTGCGGCGGCGCTTGCCAGCCTGCAGCTTGCTCTCTGCGCCGTCACTGCGCTTGCGGCCGCACGCTTCGCCGTGCCCGCGGCTTTCGGAACCGGCCTTGACCGTCCCTTCGCGCGCTGGGACGCTCAGGGAAGCGCGCGACGGTGGCTCGACGCCGGCCTGATCGGCATCCCTGCGCTCTTCCTTCTGGCACCGCTGGCTGCCGTCGTCCTCTCCGGCATGCCCGGCCTCGTCTCTCTCCCCGCCCCGGTATGGAAGGCGGCCGGCCGCTCCGCCCTCGTCGCGGCTACGTCCACCGGGCTGACACTTGCGCTGGCGCTGCCGATGGCGCTTGCCGTCGCGCGGTCGGGGCGGGCGCGAACCTTGGAGGCGGCGGGCATGTTGCCGCTCGCCACCTCGGCGCTTGTCACCGGGACGGGTCTGTTCCTGATCCTGAGGCCGTTGGCGAGCCCGGCGGCGCTTGCGCTTCCGGTCACGGTGGCGGTCAATGCCGTCATGGCACTTCCCTTCGCCCTTCGCAGCCTCACACCGCCCGCCCGCGACCTCGAGGCGGGTTACGGTCGGCTGGCGCAAAGCCTCGGGTTGACGGGCCTCGCGCGCCTCAGGCTTCTGACCCTGCCGCGCCTGCGCCGACCCCTGGGCTTCGCGGCCGGACTGACAGCGGCCCTGTCGATGGGCGACCTCGGCGTCATCGCGCTTTTCGCGGATTCCGACCGGGCAACGCTTCCCCTGGAGCTTTACCGGCTGATGGGAGCATACCGGATGGAGGACGCCGCCGGCGCGGCGGTTCTTCTCCTCGCCCTCAGTCTCGCGGCGTTCTGGCTTCTGGACCGGGGGGGTCGCGCCGATGCTGGAACTTGACCGGCTGGTCATCACTCAGGACGACTTCCGCCTTGCGGCGGACTTCAGCATCCCGAAGGCCGCGCGGGTCGCCGTCATCGGGCCGTCTGGCGCAGGGAAATCCACGCTGCTTTCGGTGATCTCGGGCTTCTTTCGGCCGGAATCGGGTCGAATCCGCTGGGACGGGCAAGACATCACCGACACCGCGCCGGGCCTCCGGCCGCTCTCCATCCTGTTTCAGGACCAGAACCTTTTCCCGCATCTGACGGTCAGCCAGAACGTCGGGCTCGGGCTCCGCCCCGACCTGCGCCTGACCGCTGCGGACCGGGCGCGGGTGGACGAGGCGCTGGCCCGCACCGGGCTTGACGGGCTCGGCGATCGGCGGCCGGGCACGCTCTCGGGCGGCCAGCAAAGCCGGGTGGCGCTGGCGCGGGTCCTGCTGCGGGCCCGGCCGTTGATGCTTCTCGACGAGCCGTTCGCGGCCCTGGGACCGGCGCTGAAGGATGAGATGCTGGAGCTGGTGGCGGACATTGCCGGGGAAACCGGCGCGACCGTCCTCATGGTCAGCCACGACCCCGCCGATGCGCTCCGCTTTGCCGGCTTGACGGTCCTGGTGGCGGACGGTGTCGCCCATGCCCCGCGGCCTACGGCGGCGCTCATGGCCGATCCGCCGGAGGAGCTCGCCGCCTATCTCGGGCGTCCCGGGTGACCTTGCAGGCGCGTTAACCTTTCCTTCACCATGCGACGGGAAGCTGCAGGCATGAGCCAGACCCGCGCCTTTCACGAAGCCCCGCTGCTATTTCCTGCCGACGAGGTGCCGGAAGCGGTGCTGCCAGGTGGCCGCCTGCCCTCCTACATCCGCGACCACCGGCAGCGGCTCCGGTCCCGATTCATGGACGGCGGTGCTGCAGCGGTGCCAGACTACGAGCTTCTGGAACTCGTCCTTTTCCGCGCCATCCCGCGGCAGGACGTGAAGCCGCTCGCCCGTCTTCTCCTCGACACTTTCGGCGACTTCAACCGCGTCGTCTCGGCGCCGGCCGAGCGGCTTCGCGCCGTGAAGGGCGCGGGCGAGGCGGTGGTGCAGGAATTGAAGATCGTCGAGGCCGCCGCGCACCGCCTTGCGCGCGCAAAGGTGCTGCATCGTCCGGTGCTGTCCTCGTGGACGACGCTTCTCGACTACTGCCGCACCGCCATGGCACATCGCGAGACGGAGCAGTTCCGCGTCCTCTACCTCGACCGGAAGAACGTTCTCATCGCCGACGAGGAACAGGCGAAGGGCACCGTGGATCATGTCCCTGTCTATCCGCGCGAGGTGGTCAAGCGGGCGCTGGAACTCAACGCGAGCGCACTGATCCTCGTGCACAACCATCCTTCGGGCGATCCGACACCGTCGGAGGCCGACATCCTCGTGACGGGTCAGATCCGCGACGCCGCCGACGTCATGGGGATCGTGCTGCACGATCACCTGATCATCGGCAAGTCGCGCGAACTGAGCTTCCGGTCGGACGGCTACCTCTGACCACGGGCACCTGCCGGGTCAGTCTCCGGCAGTCACCATTGCAACGGCAGGAACCGCTACGGGGGCAAGGCCGAGCATGAGCGAATCGCCGACGGCGTCGCAGGCTGGCATGGCGAAGCTGACCGTCTCGACCGCAGTTGCGGCGCCCGGCACCATGCGGAGCGCCTGGCCGGCCAGGAGCCGTCCGCATGTCGTCTCGGTCACCGCGGCCTCGAGCATCACTTCGTTGACGGAAGTGCCGGCCGGAGCAGTATAGACTTCGGCCATGAGCGGATGGTCCACCTCGGGGTCGCCGAGAACCGTGAGGAAGCCGCCCTCGGCGGTGGTCCGGTCGCGCGGTGCCGCTGCCGAGACATGGCCCGGCATGTCGAAGCCGGCGCCATTCTCGAAGGCATGAAGGCGGAGCCCCTCGATGCCCTGCCACTGCACGCCGATGCGGGCAAGCGCGTCGAGCCCGCCGATGGCCTGCGTCGCTGCTACCGTATCGCCCGAAGCGAAGCGGACATCGACCCTGGCCGTGGCCGAGAGCGCGGGTAGCATCATCGTGAGATCGCCGGCCGGATCGGTCGCCATGGCGACGACGAGCCCGGCATGCGTCACCGTCACCCGTTCGTTCGCGAAGCAGGGGGCGGCGAGCGTCAACTTCACCATGCCGCGCGCCGAGGGTTCGAGCGCGAGCATCGGATCCGCACAGGCGATGCCGAAGACGCTGTAGTTCGCATCCGCGGCTGTGTCGGTCTTCGTGTAGCCCGCATCCAGCGCGCCGATCCGGCCCGCAAGCCGCAGATCCGCGACCAGCGCCACAGGCTCCGCCCTTGGCAGATCGGGAAGGCCCGAGGCCGTGACGGGCGACGCGGGGGCAGCGGCTGGCTCCTGAGCCGCCGGGACAGCGGCGGCGACCACGATCTCCGCGGCGGCAGGTGCAGTCGGCGGTTCCGACGCGACGGGGGCCTGCGCCTCGGTCACGGCCGGTACGGGAACACTGCTCGGCTCCG
>NZ_JAYRTX010000133.1:0-6661 GCF_041919395.1 Albidovulum sp. | reverse complement strand
GGCGGAAATACTCGAGCTGGCGCTCGTTCATGAACGGTTCATCTTCTGCCGGACGGTAATCGTCGGGAAGAAAGATCTCGGGTTTCATCTCCGCTCCCTTCCTTGGTCCGGCACCGGAAGTCGCTATCATTTCGGTCATCCGGAACTCCTTGGGCGCTCCCATATCCGATGCCGCGAGGGATGTCACTAGCCCAACCCTCTGCTTGCGGCATTTTGATGGCGGCGGTATGACTGTCCCCAACATCTGCGCCATCCCCCCGGAAAAACGATGAAATTCACCGGCACCGATCGCTATGTCGCCACCCAGGATCTGACCGTCGCCGTCAACGCCTCAGTCGCGCTGGAGCGGCCGCTCCTCGTGAAGGGCGAGCCGGGGACCGGCAAGACCGAGCTTGCGCGCCAGGTGGCCGAGGCGCTCGGGCTGCCGATCGTCGAGTGGCACATCAAGTCCACGACGAAGGCGCAGCAGGGACTCTACGAATACGATGCCGTCAGCCGGCTCAGGGACAGCCAGCTCGGCGACGAACGGGTGCACGATGTCGCGAACTACATCCGCAAGGGCAAGCTCTGGCAGGCCTTCGAGGCGGCGGGCAAGGTCGTCCTCCTGATCGACGAGATCGACAAGGCCGACATCGAGTTTCCGAACGACCTTTTGCAGGAACTCGACCGCATGGAGTTCTTCGTCTACGAGACCGGCGAGACGATCCGGGCGCGCCACCGCCCCGTCGTGGTCATCACCTCGAACAACGAGAAGGAGCTGCCGGACGCCTTCCTGCGGCGCTGCTTCTTCCACTACATCCGCTTCCCCGATGCCGAGACGCTGAAGAAAATCGTCGGGGTGCATTTCCCCGGCATCAAGGAGCACCTCCTCTCTACCGCGCTGGCGCAGTTCTACGAAATCCGCGAGACGCCGGGGTTGAAGAAGAAACCCTCCACCTCGGAGGTGCTCGATTGGCTGAAGCTGATCCTGGCCGAGGATCTCGCGCCCGAAGACCTCCGGCGCGACCCGGCGAGCATGCTGCCGAAGCTGCACGGCGCGCTTCTGAAGAACGAACAGGATGTGCAGCTTTTCGAGCGACTGGCCTTCCTGGCCCGCAACCGCCGCTGACGCCGGGCGCGGCAAGGATCGCCGTTTATCCGGGGTAGCAGCCGCGGCGAAGGCAGGCTAGCGTCGGCCAGCCGCAAGAGGAACGCATGGCCCGCCCAGACACGCTCGTGATCCGCCCGATCGGGCCCGACGACGCGCCGGAGTGGCGCCGGCTCTGGCGCGCCTACCTCGGTTTCTACCGGACCGAACTGCCCGACGAGGTCTATGCCGAGACCTTCGCCCGGCTCCTCTCCGGCCGGGACGGGGAGTTCCGCGGCCTGCTGGCGCTGGTGGACGAAACGCCCGTCGGGCTTGCCCATTTCCTCTTCCACCGGACCTGCTGGGCGCTTGCCGACACCTGCTACCTTCAGGACCTCTTCGCCGACCCGGACCACCGCGGCCGGGGGATCGGCCGGGCGCTGATCGAGGCGGTCTATGCCGCCGCAGATGCCGAGGGGGCGGCCTCGGTCTACTGGCTGACGCAGGAGACCAACACGACCGCGCGGCGGCTCTACGACCGGATCGGCGTGAAGACCCCCTTCATCGAATACAACCGGAAATGATCCCTTGCGACGCGTCCTGACCGTCTGCCTCGCCGCGCTGCTTCTCTCCGCCTGCGGCGCCCCTCCGCCGGCCGCGCGCAATGCCGCCGTCCCGGATGCGCCCGACCTGCCGCCGATGCGGCGCTTCGGGGCGACGGTGCCCGAACCGGCGCGGCGTTCCAACGCGGAGATGGCGCAGGACTTCATGGACCTCTCGTTCAACCTCGAGAGCGGGCGCACGGTGCCGGTCTTCACCCGTTTCGAAGGTCCGATCCGTGTGCGCATGACCGGCGCACCGCCCCCGACGGCGGCGGAGGACCTCGGCCGGCTCCTCGCCCGGCTCCGCGCCGAGGCGGGCCTGCCGATCGCCGCCGCACGCCCCGACGAGCCTGCCGAGATCACGGTGGAGTTCCTGCCGCGCAAGGCGATGCAGAGGCTGGTCCCGCGTGCCGCCTGCTTCGTCGCGCCGCGTGTCTCCTCATGGGACGGCTACAGGCGCGCGAGCCGTGCCTCGCTCGACTGGGCCACGCTGCAGGTGCGCGACCAGGCGGCGATCTTCGTGCCGAACGACACTGCCCCGCAGGAGGTGCGCGACTGCCTGCACGAGGAACTCGCCCAGGCGCTCGGCCCCCTGAACGACCTCTACCGCCTGCCCGATTCCGTCTTCAACGACGACAACATCCATACCGTCCTCACCGGCTTCGACATGCTGATGCTGCGTGCGACCTATGCACCCGAGCTGCACTCGGGCATGACCGCGGGGGCCGTGGTGGAACGGCTGCCCGACATCCTCGCGGCGATCAACCCGCGCGGCGAACGGGGTCCCGCGCCGATGCCCGATCCGACGCCGCGGGCCTTCATCGATGCGATCGAGACCGCGCTCGGCCCCGGTGCCTCCGGCGCGCGCCGCCGCGCCGCGGCCGCGAGCGCCGTGCGCATCGCCGAGGAGCGCGGCTGGCGGGACGCCCGCGCGGGCTTTGCCTGGCTCGCGCTCGGCCGGCTCTCGCTCGGCCATGACCGGGCAGCGTCGCGGACGGCCTTCGCCCGGGCCGCGGACGTCTACGCGGGGCGGCCGGAACTCGCGCTGCAATCGGCCCATGCCGACATGCAGCTCGCGGCCTTCGCGCTGTCCGACGGCGACGCCCGGAGGGCGCTCGACCTGACGGCGCGCGCGGCGCCGCAGGCTGCCCGCGCCGAGAATGCGGCGCTTCTGGCGAGCCTCCTGATGGTGCGCTCGGCGGCGCTCGACCTCGTCGGCCGTGCCTCCGAGGCGCAGGCGGTGCGGATCGACAGCCTCGCCTATGCGCGCTATGGCTTCGCATCGGATACCGAGGTCACTGCGCGCTACGCCAACATCGCGGCGCTTTCGCCGGTGACCCGCCGATGAACCGACAGCGAACCGAACGAGGCCCCGAGTGATCCTTTTTCCCGCCATCCTGATCGGCGCCGTCCTCGGCTGGGTCCGCGCCGGGCGCCACGGCGGCAATCGCGCCGACAAGGTGCAATATGCGCTGGCCCATGCGATTCTCTTCGCGATCCTCGGGCTCTTCGCAACGATCCTCTACCACCGCATGACCTGACCGCGATGTTCCTGCGCTTCTTCGAGACCCTCCGCAAAACCGGCGTGCCGGTGACATTGCGGGAGTATCTCGGGTTTCTCGAAGGCATGGCCGCCGGTCTCGTCACTTACGACGTTGACGGGTTCTACTATTTCGCCCGCACCGCGATGGTGAAGGACGAACGCCACCTCGACCGCTTCGACCGCGCCTTCGCCGAAACCTTCCGCGGGCTGGAGGCGATCACCCCGGACCAGGTGCTGGAGGCAATCGACCTGCCACGCGACTGGCTGGAAAAGCTGATCGACCGCAGCCTGAGCGAGGCCGAGAAGGCCGAAATCCGGGCGCTTGGCGGCTTCGAAAAGCTGATGGAGACGCTGAGGGAGCGCCTTGCCGAACAGAAGGGCCGCCACCAGGGCGGGTCGAAATGGATCGGCACCGCCGGCACCTCGCCCTTCGGCGCACATGGCTACAACCCCGAAGGGGTGCGCATCGGCCAGGAGGAGAGCCGCCACCAGCGTGCCGTGAAGGTCTGGGACAAGCGCGAGTTCCGCAACCTCGACGACCAGGTGGAACTGGGCACCCGCAACATCAAGGTGGCGCTGAAGCGGCTCCGCCGCTGGGCGCGAACCGGGGCGGCGGAGGAGCTCGACCTGCCCGGCACGATCCGGGCGACGGCCGAGCACGGCTGGCTCGACGTGCAGACGCGGCCGGAGCGCCACAACGCGGTGAAGGTCCTGCTATTCCTCGACATCGGCGGCTCCATGGACCCGCATGTCCGGGTGGTGGAGGAACTCTTCTCGGCCGCTCGCGCCGAGTTCAAGCATCTCGAATACTACTACTTCCACAACTGCCTTTACGAGGGTGTCTGGCGCGACAACCGCCGCCGCTGGGATGAACAGACCCCGACGGCCGAGGTGCTGAGAACCTACGGCGGCGACTACAAGGCGATCTTCGTCGGTGACGCCGCGATGTCGCCCTACGAGATCGCCCACCCCGGCGGCGCAAGCGAACACTGGAACCCCGAGGCCGGGGAGGTCTGGCTGGCCCGCGCGCGGGCGCAGTGGCCGGCGAACGCCTGGCTCAATCCCCTGCCGGAACGGCACTGGCAATACACCCAGTCGGTCGGCATGATCCGGAGCCTCTTCGAGGGCCGGATGTTCCCGCTGACGCTCGACGGGATCGCGCGGGCGATGAAGGCGCTCGGCTGAGGGGCATGGACTCCGCCGAAGCGCGGACCTAGCGTTCGCGCATTCCGGAACGGACGCGCCATGACCACCATCGACCAGACGCCGGCCCCGCCCGTGCAGCAGACCGCCTTCGCCATCCTCGTGGCGATCGGCCTTTGCCACATGCTGAACGACATCATGCAGTCGCTGCTGTCGGCCATCTACCCGATGCTGAAGGAGGACTTCGCGCTCGACTACGGGCAGATCGGGCTTCTGACGCTGTGCTTCCAGGTCACGGCCTCGCTCCTGCAGCCGGTGGTGGGCATCTTCACCGACCGCAGGCCGCTGCCGAAATCGCTGCCCGTCGGCATGGGATCGACCTTCTGCGGGCTCATCCTGCTCGCCTTCGCGCCGACCTACCCGCTCCTGCTCCTCGGCGCGGCATTCATCGGCATCGGATCGGCAGTGTTCCACCCCGAGGCAAGCCGGGTCGCGCGCATGGCGTCCGGCGGCCGCTACGGGCTGGCGCAGTCGCTCTTCCAGGTCGGCGGCAACTTCGGCACCGCCATCGGCCCGCTCCTCGCCGCCTTCATCGTGGTGCCGCTCGGCCGCCCCTCGGTCGCGGCCTTCTGCCTCATCGCGGCGCTCGGCATCCTCATCCTGACCCATGTCAGCCGCTGGTATGGCGCCGCGCTGACGGTCGCGCGCGGACGCAAGGCGGCCGACAGGACGCTGCCGCTTCCGCGCGGGCGGGTCGTCACGGCGCTCGTGGTGCTGGCCTTTCTCACCTTCTCGAAGAACATCTACACCGCCTCGATCTCCAGCTATTATACCTTCTACCTGATCGAGACCTTCGAACTGACCACCCAGCAGTCGCAGATGATGCTCTTCCTCTTCCTCGCCGCGATGGCGGCGGGCACGATCCTTGGCGGGCCGGTCGGCGACCGCTTCGGCGCACTGCCGGTGATCTGGATCTCGATCCTCGGCGTGCTGCCCTTCACGCTTGCCCTGCCCTACGCCGACCTTTTCTGGACGGGCGTCCTGTCGGTGATCATCGGGCTCGTCCTTGCCTCGGCCTTCCCCGCGATCGTCGTCTTCGCGCAGGAACTCGTGCCGGGTCGCGTGGGCATGGTCGCGGGCATCTTCTTCGGTTTCGCCTTCGGCATGGGCGGAATATCCGCCGCGGTGCTCGGGGTCATGGCCGACCAGTACGGGATCGACCTCGTCTACCGCATCTGCGCCTGGCTTCCGGCGATGGGCCTCCTGACCGTCCTCCTGCCCTCGCGGCGCAGCCTGAGGGCCTTCGGCTGAGGCCGCCTTTTCCGGCGATACAGTCCACCCCATATTCACGCCATGCTGAAGCTGACGCCGATCCTCCTCGCGCTTCTCTATGCCGTCGTCCTCTGGCGCTTCTCGGCCTGGCGGACGGCGAAGGAACTTGACGCCAACTCGACGGAGCTTCGCGACCCCGCGCTCGGTGCCGTCACGGAACGGCTCGCCCGCGCGCTCGGAGTCGCGCGCGTACCGGTCCGCGTCTACGAGGTGGCGCCGGTGAACGGCCTTGCGGCGCCGGACGGCCGCATCTTCCTCACCCGCGGCTTTCTCGACAGGTTCCGCGCGGGCGAGGTGACGGCGGAGGAACTGGGCAGCGTCATCGCCCATGAACTCGGCCATGTGGCGCTCGGCCATTCCCGGCGGCGGATGATCGACTTCACCGGGCAGAACGCGATCCGGGTGATGCTCGCCACGCTGCTCGGCCGGCTGCTGCCGGGCATCGGCGTCTGGCTCGCGAACCTTCTGACATCGCTCGTCGCGGCACGGCTCAGCCGGCGCGACGAGTACGAGGCCGACGAATGGGCCACGGCGCTGCTGATCAAGGCGGGGATCGGCGCCGCCCCGCAGAAGTCGCTTTTCGCCAAGCTCGGCCGGCTCACCGGGCAGGCCGGCGCCGCGCCTGCCTGGCTTCTGAGCCATCCGAGGACCGAAGACCGCATCGCCGCGATCGAGGCGAACGAGCGGAAGTGGGGTCTCTCCGGCTGAACGGGCGCAGCCCAGGCCGCGGCCCGACTTTCATTGTGGCCGAAATACTCCGGGGGCATGGGGGCAGCGCCCCCACCCGCGGCCCCGCCTACCCGGCCAGGGCCTTGCCGAGACGCGGCAGCTTCGCCCGCTTCAGCAAAGGCCGCAGGGGTTGCGCCTCGCCCGAGAGGCGCTCAGCCTCCGCCCGCACGGTTTCCACCACGCCCGCCACTGTCCCGGGCGCGCCCTGCCAGAGGGCAAGCAGGAACCGGTCCGGGTCCTCGCGCC
>NZ_JAYRTX010000132.1:0-6674 GCF_041919395.1 Albidovulum sp. | reverse complement strand
GTTGCGGAATGCTGCTCCTGTTTCCCCATACGGCGGTCCGTGCCGAGGGGGCATGTGCGGGACGCTGACAACGGCGGTAACCTGCACACTGGGGAACAGAGATGATGCACCACAAAGACCTCGCTTCTGCACCGCAACAGCGCCTTGTGATCATGCTTCCGGCCGCGAACCTTTCAGGCGTCGTGCGCGACCAGCTGCGCACGATGACGTCGGAAGGTTTCGCCGATATCGACATCCGCTGGAACGCGAACGTTCTGGCGATCGAGGCGCGCGGCGAATCGGGCTACGTGCGCCGGATATTCAACTGCGCGGGCGCCCGCGTGATGGAGAAGATCGACCGGGGCGGAATCGGTGTAGAGCGGTTCTACGATGCGGACGGGATTACCCTGCTTTCGGAAGCGATCTTCGACTCCTGCGACGATCGTTGACACAAGGGAAACCGCGGCTCCCGAATGCCGCAATCATCCTTGTGATCGCTTCGCGTTAGCCCAAGAATCGCCACGTGGGGACGGTGTGTTGTGGGCATGACCAGACGCGGACTTCTCCTTTCCGTCGCGGCCGCGGCCGTGACGATGGCCTTCCCGGCTGCGGCACGGGATGTGGAAAGCGAGTTGGCCGCGCGATTGCGGCGTGAGGGCTTTAGCATCGTCAGCCGGAAACGCACCCTGCTCGGACGGGTCCGGGTCCTGGCGGCGAAAGGCAAGCTGCAGCGAGAGGTCGTGTTCGATCCGACCTCGGGCGAGATCCTGCGCGACTACGTCAATGATGCTGGCGACATCCGGGTCGCGTCGCGCGAGGGCGGCGGCACGGGGACGGCCAGTTCCGGCACCGATGGCGCGGGCAGCGGCGGGACCGGTGGCGGCGGCACTGGGACCGACGGCGGCACCGGCACGGACGGCGGAACGGAACCGGATGGTGGCGGCACGGACGAGCCCGAGAAGGAGCCCACGAAAGAGCCCTCCAAGGAACCGACGCGGGAGCCACGCAGGGACAGGCGGTCCAAGACCAAAGAGACCCCCGGTGTCGGCGAGTAGGCGCCCCTGCAGCGACGGTTCGCGGGGCTGCGGGCCGGGAGGTCGCCATGCGTGACCGGATCGCCGTGTTCCTCCTGCTCTTCCTCCAGGTGCTCTGCGCCGCCGTTCTCGTCGGCGGAACACTGCTGACCCTGCTTGGTATCCAGCACCGGCCGATCGACTGGGAAATGCGCGAGCTTCTGGAGATCGGCGCCGTTCTCGGCCTCGTCTTCGGGGCGCTTCTCAGCGTGGCGGTCCTCGGCCGCATGCTGAAGCGCCAGAAGCGCGCGGAGGAACAGTTGCGCCAGGTTTCCGGCGCCTTCATGGAGCTCATGGAGGCGCGGTTCCGCGACTGGGGTCTGACCTCGGCCGAACGGGACGTGGCGCTTTTCGCGATCAAGGGCCTCTCGACCCACGAAATCGCCGTCCTGCGCGGCACCGCCGAGGGTACGGTGAAGGCCCAGACGAATGCGATCTACCGCAAGTCCGGCGTGAACGGGCGCCCGCAGCTCCTCAGCCTCTTCATCGAGGACCTGATGGATGACGCGATGCTGCCCGCGCCCGTCCCCACCGCACCGCCCGAACCCGAGGAGACCATGCTTCGGGCGGCCGGCTAGGTCAGTCGAGCGCGTAGAGCGTCAGGACTTCCAGCGGCACGACGTCGAGCGCGCGCAGATGCGTGGCGGCAAGCCGCACGTTCGGCGCACAGCCTTCCTCGTGCGCTTGCAGGAAACGTCCGGCGCAGAGACACCAGCTCTCGCCGGGCTGCACTCCGGGAAACCGGTATTCCGGCCGCGGCGTGGACAGGTCGTTGCCGACGTATTTCGAATAGGCGAGGAACTCGGCCGTCATCACCGCGCAGACGGTGTGGTGGCCACGGTCCTCGGCGCAGGTGTTGCAGTGTCCATCGCGGAAGAAGCCGGTGAGCGGCCGGTTCGAGCAAGGCTCCAGCGGCTGGCGGAGCACGTTGAGAGGGGGGTCGGGCCGGGGTGTCATGTGAAACGGTCAAGGAGCCGCTGCAGGGGTGACCTGGGCGCGGCGGGTTCGGCGGCGGGCTCGGAGGCGGACGGAGGCGGAGCCTCCGTTCGTGCGGTGGACCGCGGCGGCGCGGTCCTCAGCGCCACCGCGTTCATGAACCGCGCCGCATCGCCCGCGGCCAGCGCTGGCGCCCCGTCCGAGATGCCGCGCAGAAGGTCGTCGAGCCAGGCCTCGTCTGCCTTGGCGAAGTCCGAGAGCACATAGTCTGCCACCCGGTCCTTGTGGCCGGGATGGCCGATGCCGATGCGGACGCGGGCATAGTCATCGCCGATGTGCTGGTGGAGCGAGCGGAGCCCGTTGTGCCCCGCATGTCCGCCGCCCTCCTTCACCCGGCACTTGCCCGGCGCGAGATCGAGTTCGTCGTGAAACACAGTGACGTAGGCGGGCTCCAGCTTGAAGAAGCGCATGGCCTCGCCCACCGACTGGCCGGAGAGGTTCATGAAGGTCATCGGTTTCAGAAGGACCACGCGCTCGGTGCCGAGCCGGCCTTCGCTGACTTCGCCCTGGAACTTCGTGCGCCAGGGCGCGAAGCCATGGTCTGCGGCGATCCGGTCCACGGCCATGAAGCCGACGTTGTGACGGTTCGTCGCGTATCTGGCCCCGGGGTTCCCGAGGCCCACGAAAAGTCGCATGGCTCACCTCGCGCTGGCGGGGGAAAGGTAGAGGCGGCAGGGGCCGGGGGCAAGCGCCCGCACCACCAAAACGAAAAGCGGGACCCGAAGGCCCCGCCGATCTCGTGCAAGGCACATTGGGGGTTATTCCCCGGCGCCCTCGCCCTCGCCCTCTTCCTCGGCCGAACGCAGGCCCGAGGGGGCCGCGATATTGGCGATGACGAAGTTGCGCTTGATCGTCGGCACGGCACCCTTCGGCAGGTCCACGTCGTTGATGTGGATGACGTCGCCGATGTCGCGCCCCGTGAGGTCCACGGTGATGTGATCGGGGATGTCGCCGGCGGTCACTTCCAGTTCGACTTCCGGGCGAACGATCGTCAGCGTCCCACCCTTCTTCAGCCCCGGCGCCTTCTCGTGGTTCTCGAAGGTGACGTGGATGAAAAGGTTGATGCGACTCGCGCGGTGCAGGCGCATCAGGTCGATATGGGTCGGCAGGTCCTTGACGACGTCGCGCTGGACGCCGCGGCAGATCACCCGCACGTCGTCCTGGCCTTCGACCTTCAGGTTGAAGAGCGTGGACAGGAAGCGGCCGGCCTTCAGCCTCTTCAAAAGCGCGTGGTAGTTGATGTTGATCGGCTGCGGCTCCTTGCCGTCGCCGTAGACGATGCCGGGTACGTAGCCCTCGCGACGGGCTTGACGGGCGGCCCCCTTGCCTGTCCCCGTCCGTACCTCGGCGATAAGATCGGGGATCTCACCAGCCATTGGTCTCTCCATGGTGTTTAAGGGCATCCTCCAAGGGTGCATGCCCATGAACGCGGGCGTATAGGACGGATCGTCCGCGAAGGGAAGCGGATTCTACACGTCCGGGCTCCTCCCCGGCGCGTGTGCTCTCAGCTGTAGCGGTCGAGGAAATCGGACGGCAGAAGCACGTTGTGACGCCCGAGCGACGTCACCTTCGTCTCGCCGCAGAGCGCCATGGAGGTGTCGAGTTCCTTGTGAATGACCTGGAGCGCTTTCGCCACCCCCGCCTCGCCCATTGCGCCCAGTCCGTAGACGAAGGCGCGGCCGATCATCACGCCTTTCGCGCCGAGCGCGAGCGCCTTCAGCACATCCTGGCCGGAACGGATGCCGCCGTCCATCCAGACTTCCGTCCTGCCGCCGACCGCCGCCGCTATCGCCGGCAGCATCCGGACCGACGAAAGCGCGCCGTCGAGTTGCCGCCCGCCGTGGTTCGACACGACGATGGCATCGGCGCCGACGGCGGCTGCCTTCTCGGCATCCTCGACATCCAGGATACCCTTCAGGATCACCTTGCCGCCCCACATGTCCATCAGCTTGCGGATCTTGTCCCAGTTGAGCGCGGGGTCGAACTTCTCCGCCGTCCAGGCCGAGAGCGAGGAGGGGTCGGATACGCCCTCGACATGGCCGACGATATTGCCGAAGAAGCGCCGCCTCGTCTGGAGCATCTCGATCCCCCAGGCCCATTTCGTGGCCAGGTTCAGCATCGTCGGAAGCGTGAATTTCGGCGGGGCGGAGAGGCCGTTCTTCAGGTCCTTGTGGCGCTGCCCGAGGATCTGCAGGTCCACGGTGATCACGAGTGCCGAGCAGCCCGCGGCCTTCGCCCGCCCGATGATCGCGCGGTTGAAAGCGTCGTCGTTCAGCGTGTAGATCTGGAACCAGAAGGGCTTCGACGTGTGCGCCGCCACATCCTCGATCGAGCAGATCGACATGGTGGACAGCGTGAAGGGCACCCCGAACGCCTCGGCCGCACGGGCCGCCTTTATCTCTCCGTCGGCGTTCTGCATGCCTGTCAGCCCGACCGGAGCGAGCGCCACGGGCATGGCGACCGGCTGTCCGATCATCTCCGACGCCGTGGAGCGCCCGGTCATGTCCACGGCGATCTTCTGCCTCAGACGGATCTCGGCGAAATCGGTGACGTTCTCGCGGAAGGTCTGCTCCGTCCAGCTGCCCGACTCCGCATAGTCGAAGAACATTCGCGGGACGCGCCGACGGTAGAGGCGCTTCAGGTCGTCGATGCAGGTGATGACGGGCATGGCGTCCCTCTGGAGTGGCCCCCGGATTGGTGATCCCTGCTTAGCAACGGGGTCCTGCCGTGGCAATGCGCTTTCGGCCTTGCGAATTCTGCGGGGGCGGGATGGATCGCCGGCAGGTTGTTCGCAAGGCTCGGAACGGTCGGATCTGGCCTCCTCGGCGGGTTCGTCGGCACGGCGGCCGTCTCCGGTGTCCTGCCCTGGCGGGTGACCTTCGCGGCACGGGGGGGATGCGCTACATCATCAGCCACGGGATCCTGCCTTAACCCCACCGCAACGGTCATCAGGACCGGGTGACTGGGGGCTCGCCTTCGCGCTCATGTTCATGATGATCCTCGACGTCACCCTCGGCTGAGGCGCCCGCCGACGGGGGTGCACAGGGCGCCCGTCGCGTGCTAGGCCGGCGGCCATGACCGATGCCAGCTACGCCCCACCCGATGCGCCGCTCAGCGTGATTCATGCCGATCATGCGATCGTCGTCCTCGACAAGCCGGCGGGCCTGCTGACCGTGCCGGGCAAGGGTGCGCATCTGGCCGACTGCCTGATCGCCCGGCTCCAGAAGCTCCACCCCGAGGCGCTTCTGGTCCACCGGCTCGACCGCGACACCTCCGGGGTGATCGTCTTCGCGCTTACCCGTCACGCGCAGCGGGTGCTCTCGGCGCAGTTCGAGGACCGCAAGACGAAGAAGGCCTACCGCGCCCGGCTCTGGGGGCACTTGATGCCGAAAGAGGGGCGGGTGGATCTGCCGTTGATCGTGGACTGGCCGAACCGGCCCCGCCAGCATGTGGACAGGGTGAACGGCAAGCCTGCGCAGACCGACTGGAAGGTGCTCGGCCATGATCCGGACGGCACCACCCGCGTGCGGCTCTTCCCGCTGACCGGACGCAGCCACCAGCTTCGCGTCCACATGGCCGAGCTTGGCCACCCTATCCTCGGCGATCCGCTTTATGCCGAAGGTCCGGCGCGCGACTACCCGCGGCTCATGCTCCATGCCGAAAGCCTGCGGTTTGCGCATCCCGAGACCGGCAAGGGCGTGACCTTCACCGCGCCCTGCCCCTTCCGATGATCGAGAGGCATCACGAGGCGGGTGCGCGCCGGTCGCGGGCGCTCTGGTCCGACTGTGGCCGGTATCGCTACCTCCTCGAACGCGACTGGGGCGGGCGGGACGGGCCGCTTCTCTACATTCTTCTCAATCCCTCGACGGCGACCGAGGCAGAGAACGACCCGACGGTGGAACGCTGCGAACGGCGGGCGCGGGCGCTGGGCTATGGCGGGTTCGCGGTGGCGAACCTGTTTGCCTGGCGCGCCACCCGGCCCGCAGATCTCAGGCGCGCGGCCGATCCCGTCGGCCCGGCGAATGACGCGGTCCTGACGGAAGCGACCGCTGGGGCCACGGCCGTCCTGTGCGGCTGGGGCGCACATGGCGTTCTTCTCGGCCGGGGCGCGGGTGTGGCGGCGCGGCTTCGGGCCGCAGGTGTCGCGCTCGCGCATCTCGGACTCACCCGCGGTGGCCATCCCCGCCATCCTCTCTACGTTGCCTATTCCGTCGCCCCGCGGCCCTGGGTCGCTTGATCCGGCAAAGTGCAGAAAAATCTCCGGGTCGCCGGCCGCATTGGCTCGGAGTTAACTCCTGAGCGCTCCAATCGCAGTCGGGGTGCGCCGGCTGTGGGAGGCTGGCGCCGCAATCGCGGGGTGCGTCATGTTGATGCTGGCTGGCCTGATGGGCCTTCTAATGGTGGGTCTGGCTGTCGATTTCACGGGGGGCGTCAAGCCTGACGAGGACGGGCACGACGAGGCGGAGGGCGCGGTTCAGAACGACGCCCAGACGGCCGAACCGTCGCTCGACGGAAACCCGTTGGGCGAGGCCATCGTCGGCAGCGACGGGGGCGAGATTCTCGCTGGAGGCGAGAACGCCGACGACATCGCCGGCCTTGGCGGCGATGATCAGATCGGTGGCTATG
>NZ_JAYRTX010000131.1:0-6829 GCF_041919395.1 Albidovulum sp. | reverse complement strand
TCCGTCAGGTCCATGACCTGCCCCGTCAGGCCGGGGCGCGTCACGGTCTTGCCGTTCGAAAGCTGCACCATCGCATCATCCACGGTGCCGTGATAGCAGCCGTTGAACACAAGAACCTTCGGCTTGCCGGTGACCGCACGCGCGACGCGGAGCGCGAAACGGTTGGCGTCGGTCGCCGTCGTCGCGATCTGCCACTTGAAGTCACCGAACCGTTCGGTGAGGAGCCGCCCGGCCTCCATCGCCGCGTCGGTCGGCAGCATGTATGTCAAACCCCTCCGCGCCTGCCGTCGGATTGCCTTCGCGACCGGCTTGGGCGAATGGCCGAACATCGAGCCGGTATCGCCAAGGCAGAAATCGTCGATCCCGTAGCCGTCGATGTCGGTTATGCGCGCACCCTCGGCATGATCGACGACCATCGGAAAGGGCATCGGCCAGTCCTTCATCCAATGCATCGGCACCGCGTCGAGGAATGTGCCTGCGCCGGCCTCCAGCGCTGCGCTCGTCTTCGGACGCGACGCGGCGAAGCGCCGGCCCTCACGCTCGGCCACCTGCTTCAGGCGGTCACGGTCGATTCCGGCGATCAGATTCTTCCTTGCGGGCATGGCGGCACTCCTTCCGGGCGTCCCGTTATCCGCGATTTTTGATCAAATTGGAAGCGGGTTCGATCTGCTGGATTCGTTCCCGTCGGTGGCGCAACTCCAATATTTGATCAAATAGCAGAAGCCACGCAAGCCCAACCTGCGCATTCGGCGACCTGCTGCATGGCACCGAGGACGTCCCCGGTCTGCCCGCCGATCTGCCGCATGGCGAGCCAGCCGACGGCGAAGGCCGCAAGCGCCATCGCGACGGCGATCGCGGCGGCAGTGCCGGGGCCCAGCGGAAGAAGGCAAAGGAGGCCGATCACGCCCGCGATTCGAGCCGGAACAGGCTCGATTCCGGCCGCCGCCCGCCCAAGCCCGTCCTGTCGTGCCGGCGGCATCAGGATCAGTGCCGCGGGCAGGACCGCCCGCGACGCTGCCGCCAGGGACAGAAGACCGAGAAACGCACCGCCCGAGTCGATGAGCGCGGCGAGTCCTGCGGCGCGAAAGGCGAAACAGAGAACCAGCGCGACGACCCCGTAGGAGCCGATCCGGCTGTCACGCATGATTTCTAGCTTGCGGTCACGTGTCCGCCCGCCGCCGAAACCGTCCGCCAGATCGGCGAGCCCGTCCTCATGCAGCGCGCCGGTGGCGAGTGCGCCGGCGGCAAGTGCCACGATGGCGGCCATCGGTGGCGTCACCCCCACCGCAAGGGCAAAATATCCGGCGACGGAAGAGATCGCGCCTACAGCAAGTCCGACGACCGGCCAGGCCCAGGACGACGCAGCCATCGAAGGCGCCTCGCCCGAAACAGCGCGAACCGGCAGGCGCGTGAGCAGGAGGAAGGCGAGTCGCAACTCGGCACCGCGCCCGCTCATCCCTCCGAAACCCCGGCCTCGCCAAAGGTCGCCATGCCGTTGTGGCAGGCGAGCGCCGACCGCACAATCCCGAGCGCCAGTGCCGCGCCCGAGCCTTCGCCAAGGCGCATCTCGAATTCGAGGACCGGGCGCTTGTGGATCGCCGCCAGAAGCTTGCGGTGGCCTGGCTCGGCCGAGACATGGCCGACGAGGCAGTGGTCGAGCAGCCTCTTGTCGGCGGCGTGAAGGACCGCCGCGGCGGCAGTGCAGATGAACCCGTCGAGGATGACCGGGATCCGCTCCGCCCGCGCCGCCAGCACCGCGCCGCAGATCGCGGCCTGCTCGCGCCCGCCGAGCGCGGCCAGAATCGCCCCGGCATCTCCGAGCGCAGCCCCGTGCCTCTTCAGGCCGCGCTCGATCACCTCCACCTTCCGCGCGAGTCCGGCCTTGTCAGAGCCTGTTCCGGGCCCGACCCATTCGGCGACCGGCCCGCCGAAACATGCCGCCGCCAGTGCCGCCGCCACGGTGGAATTTCCGATCCCCATCTCGCCGAGAATGAGGATGTCGGCGCTGGCATCGACGGCTGCCGCACCCTGCCAGAGCGCGTCGAGGCAGTCGAGTTCATCCATCGCCGGAGCTTCTGTGAAGTCGCGCGTGGGCCGCTCCAGCTCCAGCGCGATCACCGACAGGTCTGCTCCGTTCACCGCGCAGAGCTGGTTGATCGCGGCCCCCCCGGTGCGGAAGTTGGCGACCATCTGCGCCGTCACCTCCTGCGGATAGGGGTTCACGCGCTGCGCGCAGATCCCGTGATTGCCTGCGAAGACGAGCGCCTGGGCCTTCCATATCTCGGGTCGCGCGGTGCCCCGCCATGAGGCCATGAACTCCGCGATCTGCTCAAGCCGGCCGAGCGAGCCGGGCGGCTTCGTCAGGGAATTCTGCCGCGCCCGCGCCGCTTCGGCTGCCTGGGTGTCGGCGACCGGCAGACGGTCGGCCAGTGCTGCGAGTTGCGAGAGCGAGGAGAGGCGCGGAAGGCTCATGTCATTTCACTTTCAAGGGCAGGCCGGAGACGGCAAGGTAGACCTCATCGGCCGCGGCGGCGACCCATTGGTTCAGGAGCCCCGCCGCGTCGCGGAAGGCACGGGCAAGCGCGTTGTCGGGCACGATACCCATGCCGACCTCGTTCGTGACGAAGACGACCGGCGACCGCTGCACTGGCAGCGCAGCCACGAGCGCGCGGGACGCCACCTGCCAGTCCGCCTCGGCCAGCATCAGGTTGGTGAGCCAGAGCGTCAGGCAATCGACGAGCCGCGGGCCGGTTCCATCGGTATCGGCAAGCACTCCCGGAAGATCGAGGGGCTCCGCCCGCGTGATCCACGCGTCACTCCGGCGCGCCCGATGCGCGGCGATCCGCGCCTCCATCTCGGCGTCGCGTGCCTCGGCCGTGGCGATGTAGGTCGCCGGGCGGCCAAGCGACAGCGCCATCGTCTCGGCGATGCCGCTTTTGCCAGACCGGGCTCCGCCGGTGATGAGTATCGTCTTGCCCATGGGCCGTTCTCAAAGCACATAACGGGCGGCCTGCGAAAGGGAGAATGCGACGGTGGCTGACGAAGCGGCGACAGAGCTGATCCTGATCCGTCACGCGCCGGCGCTGACGGAGGGCCGGCTTTGCGGCCGCACAGACGTGGCCGCAGACTGTTCCGATCTCGCCGCCCTGGCGGCCCTGCGGCTCGGCGTGGGCGACCCCGGCCGGATCGTGGTCAGCCCGGCGCTGCGCTGCCGTCAGACCGCAGCAGCCCTCTGGCCGGTTGCCGGTGTCGAGGAGAACCCCGCGCTCTGGGAGCAGGACTTCGGCGCTTGGGAGGGGCGGCCGACCGGCGAAATCCCCGATCTCGGACCGATGACCAATGGCGCGCTGGCAGAGCACCGCCCACCGGGAGGCGAGAGCTTCGCCGATCTCTGCGCCCGGGTCGGACCGGCGCTGACTGGGCTGGCGACGGGCGGCCGCGTGACGATCGTCGCCCATGCAGGCACCGTCCGTGCGGCCCTCGCCCTGGCGCTCGGCAGCGTTGCGCCCGCGCTCGGCTTCACCGTGGCCCCGCTGTCTATGACGCGCATCACGGCGTTGCCGCGAGGCGCCTGGTCCATCGGAACCGTGAACTGGGGGCCGGCGTGAGCCAGCCTTCGGTCCGCGTGGCCGGGCATCTCGGTGAGTTTCTGCAAGGCCGGATCGGGCCGGAGGGTCCGGTCGCACTGGTGACCCTGCCCTGTCCGTCTCTCGCCCTCCAAGCCTGGTACAGACCAGGCCCGGGCCTTACGATCCACGGCAGCGGACAGCGGCTCATCACGCCCGAACGCGCCCGCCGGTTCCTTGCACGGCTGGACCGCAGATTGTCCGGCCACGTGAAGCTCAGGGCCGCGATGCCGGCCGGCGGTGGCGCGGGCGCGTCCACGGCGGCACTCGTCGCCCTTGCCCGGCTTGCAGGCGTTGCGCCAGCGCCGGAGCCCCTCGCGAGTGCCTGCGTCGCGGCTGAAGGCGCAAGCGATCCCCTGATGTTTCCTCACCCCGAACAGCTCCTCTGGGCCTCGCGGGAAGGGCGCGTGCTCGGTACGTTTCCACCCTTGCCAAGGATGGACGTCATCGGCGGATTTCTCGGCCCGGTCCGACGCACCGATGCGGGGGACGGCAATTTCCCCGACATCGCCGATCTGATCGGCCCCTGGGGCCGCGCCGCGTCGACCGGCCGGGCAGAGACTCTGGCCGAGATCGCCAGCCTCTCTGCCAGCCGTACCCTTGCGCTCCGGGGGCCCCGGGGTGACCCGACGGCGGCACTTGCCCGCGAACTCGGGGCAATGGGATTTGCCATGGGCCATACCGGATCGGCCCGCGCGCTGCTATTCGTGCCCGGACGAATCGCCCCAAACGCTGCCGCGGCCCTGCGCGCGGCAGGCATGACGGGGATCGTCCGGTTCCGGGTGGGAGTACGGCAGTGACCGGCGCGATGATCATGCTCGTGGCGCTTTGCATCGACGCCGTGCTCGGCTGGCCGGACCGGCTGTTCCGCGCCATCGGCCATCCCGTGACCTGGATCGGCCGGATGATCGACGCGCTCGACCGCTGGATCAACCTCGAAGGGGCCGACGAAAGCGCCAGGCGGGTTGCGGGGATCGTCACTGTCGCGGTTGTCGTCGGCGCGGCCGCAGAGATCGCCTGGGTCGTGACCTGGGTGCTTCCGGCCGGTTCGCCTGGCATCCTACTGGGCGGCGTACTCGCCTGGCCGCTCGTGGCGATGCGGTCATTGCGTGACCATATCCGGGCCGTGGCCGATCCGCTCGCCGCAGGCGATCTCGTCGCCGCGCGCCGGGCTGTCTCCATGATCGTCGGACGCGATCCCGACCAGCTCGACAAAGAGGGCATCGCGCGCGCCACGATCGAGAGTCTGGCCGAAAACACATCGGACGGGATCGTCGCGCCGGTCTTATGGGGCGTTCTCTTCGGCCTGCCCGGGATCGCAGCCTACAAGGCGATCAACACGCTCGATTCGATGATCGGGCACCGCACGCAGCGCCACCGCGCATTCGGCTGGGCCGCCGCCCGGATCGACGATCTTGCCAACATCATCCCCGCGCGGTTCACCGGACTTCTCTTCGCGCTCGTCTGCACCCGTCCGCGCGCGGCACTCGCAACGATGTGGCGCGATGCACGCCGCCACCGTTCGCCCAACGCCGGCTGGCCGGAAGCGGCGCTTGCCGGCGCGCTCGAGATCCGCCTGTCCGGTCCCCGGACCTATCACGATCGCGTCGCCGATGAACCCTGGCTGAACGAAGGCGCCCCCGACCCGCAGCCAGCGGACATCGAGCGTGCGCTCCGTCTCTTCTGGTTCGCGATACTGGCGATGGCGCTCGGCCTCGCCATTCTGGCGGCGCTCTGATGCGCGACCACGGCGGGAACATCGACGCGGCGATCGCCCGGTTTGGCGGCCCTTCGGCAGACTGGATCGACCTTTCGACCGGCATCAACCGGGTCGCCTATCCCCTGCCGCCGATCCCGGCCCCGGCCTGGACGATGCTGCCGACGCGCGCGGCAACAGAGCGTCTGATCGCCGCCGCGCGCGGAGCCTACCGGACGGAGGCCGCGATCCTGCCTGTTGCCGGCGCGCAGGCGGCGATCCAGATGATTCCGCGGCTCTCGCTGCCCGGCCTCGCCCGTGTGCTGGGTCCGACCTACAACGAACACGCCGGGGCGCTGCGCACCTCAGGCTGGAGCGTGGAGGAGGTGAGCACGCCCGAGGCACTGGTCGGCGCCGATCTGGCGGTCGTCGTCAACCCGAACAACCCGGACGGCCGCGTGCTTGGCACGGACGCGCTGCACGCGCTTGCGGGGCGCGTCGGACGCCTCGTCGTGGACGAGAGCTTCGCGGATGCGACCCCGGATGCTTCGTCCGCGCATGGCGCCATCGCCCCCGGCATCCTCGTCCTGCGGTCGTTCGGGAAGTTCTATGGACTTGCGGGCCTGCGGCTGGGCTTCGTCCTCGGCTCCGCGCGCGACATCGCACGGCTTGCCGAGATGGCCGGACCCTGGCCCGTCAGCGGCGCCGCGATCGAGGTCGGCGCGGTGGCGCTGGCCGACCATGCCTGGGCCCAACGCGCCCGCGACCGGCTTGCCGGCGAGGCAGGGCGGCTCGATGCCCTCGCCGCCGGGGCCGATTGGCGCTGCGTCGGCGGGACGACCCTGTTCCGCCTCTACGATACGCCGGATGCCGCAGGCGCGCAGGAACGGCTGGCGCGCGCGCGGATATGGTCGCGCATCTTCCCCTACTCCGGAACCTGGCTCCGCCTCGGGCTTCCTGGCGGCGAGGCGGAATGGACCCGGCTCGCCGCCGCGCTCGCCTGAGGCGCGGGCTCAGCGCGCCAGCGCGAAGAGCCCCGCGACATCGAGATGCGCCTCGAGGTGATCGGCAAGCGCATCGAGCGCCGCCTCGACCTCGGCACCGTAACGTGCGCTCGACGGCGCACCGAGCGCGGAGAGGAAGGCGGCGCGAAAGGCATCTCCCGCGAACATGCCGTGCAGGTAGCTCCCCATTACCCGTCCGCTGGCAGAGACCGCGCCCTCTGGGATGCCCTCCACGAAAGCGAAGGGCCGGGCACGCGCCGGACCTTCGGTCCGGCCGATGTGGATCTCGTAACCCTCCATCGCGGCCCCCGTCGCGGCGTGGCGCGCAGCGGTGCGGGTCAGGCGCTTGTCCGGCGTCATCACCGTGACGACGTCGAGCAGGCCGAGCCCCGCCGTCTCGCCGGGCGCACCCTCGATCCCTTCCGGATCGTCAATCGTCCGGCCGAGCATCTGGTACCCGCCGCAGATGCCGAGGACATGCCCGCCCCGTCGGACATGCGCCG
>NZ_JAYRTX010000130.1:0-6979 GCF_041919395.1 Albidovulum sp. | reverse complement strand
CGCATTTCGACGGCCACGTCGGACGAGGTCCTGACCGAGGCCATCGCCCGCATCGCCCGCGCCGTCGCCGCGCTTGAGTACCCGAAATGAGCCCGCACTACGACACGATCCTGATAACGGGCGCCGCCGGTCGCCTTGGCACAGAGCTTCGGCGCGGCCTTGCCCCCCTGGCGCGCAAGCTGCGGCTTGCGAGCCGCGAGGGTATCGCGACGCTCGCCCCGAACGAGGAGTCGGTCGCCTTCGATCTGGCAGACGAAGCAGCGGTTCTGAAGGCGACGGAAGGCGTTGACGCGATCGTCCATTTCGGCGGTGTCCCGAACGAGCGGCCGTGGGAGGAAATCCTCAATTCCAATATCCGCGGCAGCTATCACATCTACGAGGCCGCGCGGAAGAACGGCGTCAGGCGCGTGGTTTATGCCTCGTCCGTCCACGCGATCGGCTACCACCGGCTGGAAGACCATATCGACACGGCGGCCCCGCACCGGCCGGACGGTCTTTACGGCCTGTCGAAATGCTTCGTCGAAGATCTTGGCCGCCTCTACTGGGACAAGTTCGGCATCGAAAGCGTGGCCTTGCGGATATTCTCGTCCTTCCCCGAGCCGGCCGACCGCCGGATGCTCTGGTCCTGGCTGTCCTTCGAGGACTGCAACCGCCTGACCGCCGCGGCCCTGACCGCGCCGCGCGTGGGCTTCACCGTGTCCTTCGGCATCTCGGACAATACGGTGAAGCCGGTGGACAATCGCCTGGCCGATCATCTCGGCTATCGGCCGCAGGACAATACGGAGCCGTTCCGCGCCGCGGTCGAAGCGCGCACGCCGGTTCCCGACCCGAAGGCGCCTGCGGTTCAGTTCCTGGGCGGCTGGTTCGTCGATCTGGGGCATCCGGACGACAAGGCGGGAGCGTGAGGCGACAGAATGGACCAGAGCTACGATGTGGTCATCGTCGGCGGGGCGGTCATCGGCTCGTCCGTTGCGTATTTCCTGTCGGCAAACCCGGATTTCAGGGGTTCGGTCCTGGTGGTGGAACGCGACCCGACCTATGCCAGGGCGGCAACCTCCCTGTCCTCCTCCTCGATCCGGGTGCAGTTTTCCAATCCGATCAACGTGAGGATCAGCCAGTACGGGTCCGCCTTCATCAAGGACTTTGCGCGGACCATGCAGGTCCGGGGCGAGGCGCCGCCCGACCTCAATTTCCATCAGTGCGGATACCTGTTCCTTGCCGCAACCGAGGATCAGGCGCGGACCCTCGGCGAGAACCACGAGGTGCAGCGCGCCTGCGGGGCGGACGTCGTGCTCTGGGACCAGGAGGAACTGGCCCGCGCCTTCCCGCATCTGAATGTCGATGACATCCGGCTGGCAAGCTACGGGCAGTCGGGCGAGGGGTGGTTCTCGAATACCGGGCTGATGAACGGTTTCAAGGCCAAGGCCCGCGAACTGGGCGCGGATTACGTGACCGACGAGGTTGTCGCCATCGGCCGCGCGGCGGCATGCGTGACCTCGGTCACGCTGAAATCCGGCGCGGTGGTGCGGGCCGGGACCGTCGTCAATGCCTCGGGGCCCCGCGCCGCGCTGACCGCACGGATGGCGGGGCTCGACGTGCCGGTCGAGCCGCGCAAGCGCACGCTCTTCGTCTTCGACTGCGCCAGGACCCCGGAAGGCAGCGCTACCGTCAACCATGGCCGCCTTCCGCTGATGATCGACCCCTCGGGAGTCTTCTGCCGCCCCGAGGGCAGATACTTTCTGTCGGGGGGCGTTCCGACCGATGACCCGGCGGTGGACTGGGACGATTTCGAGCCGCAGTGGGAAGAATTCGAGGACCAGATATGGCCCGCGCTTGCCGAACGCTCGCCCGCCTTCGAGGCGATCAAGGTGGTGAACCAGTGGGCCGGTCACTACGACTTCAACACGCTCGACCACAACCTGATCGTGGGCGCGCATCCCGAGGTCGCGAACTTCATCTACGCCAACGGCTTTTCGGGCCACGGCCTGCAACAGGGTCCCGCCGCCGGGCGCGGCGTGTCGGAACTGATCACCTATGGCGGCTTCCGCACGCTGGACCTTTCGGAAGTGGGCTATGAAAGAATCGTCGAGAACCGGCCCTTCCTGGAAAAGGCGGTGATCTGACGCCATGGCAGGTGACCCGGCATGAGCAGCGCCTTGTCCCGGCTACCGCCGCTGAACGCGCTGCGCGTGTTCCACACCGTCGTGCGGCACCGTTCGTTTCGCGCGGCGGCGGACGAGCTGAGCGTCAGCCCGCAGTCGGTCAGCCAGCAGATCAAGCTCCTCGAAGGCACGCTGGGGGCGGAGCTTTTCGAACGCAGGGGCCGCGCCATCGAACCCACCGAGAAGGCGATCCTGCTTGCCCATTTCGTGCAGGCGGCCTTCGACGAACTTGCCGAAGGGGTGCGCCGGGTGGCGAAGTCCGCCAGCCGCAACCGGATCAACGTGAACGCCAGCCCCTATTTCGCCACGCGCTACCTGCTGGACCGCATAACCCGCTTCCGCGAGACGGTGCCCGATGCCGACCTGCGCCTGACGACCATGGTCGACCTGCCGGATTTCGTGGCCGACGACGTGGACGTGGCGATCCAGTGGGGCTTCGGCACCTGGACGGGCTGCGAGGCGACGCTTCTCCTGCGTGACTACAAGGTGATCTGCTGCACCCCCGAGCTTGCCCGCCGTATCGCCGGACCCGAGACGCTGCGCGAGCTTCCCCTTCTGCACCCGGTCCTGTCGGCCGACCTCTGGCCGAACCTGCTGCGGCACATCGGGGTCGCCGATCGGGTCGGCAAAGCCGACATGCAACTGCAGGACGCGGCCACGATGCGCCGGGCGACGCTGGCCGGGCTGGGGGTCGGCCTGATCTCCACCATCGACGCGGCCGAGGATCTGAAGCTGGGCAAGCTGGTCGCGCCTTTCGGCCGTGACGTGATGCACGGGATGCCGGAAGATCAGGTTCCGGGGTTCTACCTTGTCCTCCCGAGGGCCCATCGTCGGGTGAAGACGATCGCGGCCTTCTGCCGCTGGATCGAGGCGGAGCGCTGGGACGGCCCGGATGAAAGCCAACTGCGCCGGCTGACAGGCCGGGGCGCGTCGGTCCGCGACACATGATCCTTGCGGTCGGACGTCTATTCTTCATCGGGGGCCGCGCCGATCCGGTGCAGCCGGCAATAGCAGAGGGGGGCTGGCATGGCGCAGGCCTTGGTGACGGGGGCGACAAGCGGGATCGGGCGGGCCATTGCGCTGGCCCTGCGCTCTGCCGGCCATCGGGTCGTGGCGACCGGGCGCAATGAGGCGGCGCTTGCCGAACTGGCGGCACTGGGTATCGAGTCCCTGGTCCTTGACCTGGCCGACCCGACGATTCTTTCGGCGCGGCTGGCCGCCGTGCAGGAGCGGTTCCGGCCAGAAATCCTGGTGAACAACGCCGGCATGGTCACCGCCCCCGGCGACTTCTGCGACATGGCCGAGGCGGATATCCATCGCCTGATCGCCACCAACCTGACGCAGGCGCTGATCGTGACCCGTGCCATGGCACCGGCGATGCGTGCGCAGGGACGGGGGCACATCTTCTTCACTGGCTCGGTCGCCGCGCATGCGCCCTATCCCAACATGGCCGTCTATGCAGCGACCAAGGCGGCGCTCGGCGCCTTCGCACAGAGCCTGCGGCTCGACCTCTCGGCGGCGGGCGTCCGGGTGACGGAGATCGTCGCCGGCCGGGTGGAAAGCCCGCTTTACAAGGACGTGCTGCCGGCCGAGGCGCGTGCGGCGATGTATGCCGGGCAGACCGCCGTCCGGCCCGAGGATGTCGCGGCGATGGTGCTGGCTGTCCTGAACCTGCCGCCGCATGTGGACGTCGCCCGCTTCGACATCCTGCCCACGCGCCAGCCCGTCAGCCCCCAGGTCCCCGCAGCGGAGAAATCGAAATGAAAGGCTTGTCAGTTGTCATCGTCGGCGGTGGCGCCGGGCTCGGGGCGCTTCTGGCCCGGATGTCGGTGGCCGAGGGCGCTTCGGGCCTCGGCGTCATCGACCTGAACGCCTCGGCGGCCGAAGCCGCGCTGGAGCCCGCCCGGGCGGCGGGCATTCCGGCGGCCTTCGCGGCTTGCGACATACGCACCGCCCCGGCGGCCCACGAAGCCTTCGCCAGGGTCGCAGGGGAACTGGGCCGGGTCGACACGCTGGTCAACTCGGCGGCGATCTACCCGCGCAAACCGATCCTCGAGATCACCGATGCCGAGTGGGATGCCTCGAACGCGGTCAACGTCAAGGGCACCTATCACATGATGGTCGCTGCGGTGCGCCACATGCAGCGCCACGAGCCGATAGGCCGGGTGCGCGGCCGCATCGTCAACATCACCTCGGTCGACGCCTTCAAGGCCCATCCGCAGAACGCGCACTACGCCGCGACCAAGGCCGCCGTTGTCAGCCTGACAAAAAGCATGGCGCATGCCGTCGCGCCGGACGGTATCCTTGTGAACTCTGTCGCGCCCGCCGGCATGGCGACGGAAAAGGCGCGGGAACTCGGGTTCCTGGAAGAACTGGCGCAAGCCAGCCCGCTTGGTCGCGGCGGCGAGGCCGAGGAAATGGCCGAATGGGTGCTGATGGCAGGGGGCCCCCGGAACACCTACATGACCGGCGAGAACATCATCGTCTCGGGCGGCTACATCTATGCCTGACACGGGCAGGAATGCCCTGAACCTGCGGAGGGCGAGGCACCGGCCGGCAGCGCGGGTTCCGGGCACGCGGTGCCGCCGACCGTGCGCGGCGTGCCGCCCTGGTCGGGTCACTTATCCCCAGGGCGGACCATCTCGAAGACTTCGGTCACGACGGAATAGTCGCGATAGCCGCCACGGGCCAGCGCGCCGAAGCGGGTCACGTCGAAGCGGCCGTTCACGAGGCAGTCGTCGCGCAGGTGCACGCCCCTGACCTCGCCGATGACGAGGTGGTTGTCGGGGCCGCGCAGCCGGATCACGTCCACCAGTTCGCATTCGAGACAGGCCGGCGCGTCGGCCACGCGAGGGCAGGGGATGGTCATGCACTCGGCCCTGGCCACTCCGGCAAGGGTGAACTCGTCCGTTCCCGGCGGATAGAGGCCGGAGGTGACGTTCATCTTCTCGCGCCGGGCATGTTCCACGGTGCTGATCGAGAAGACGCCGGTCTCCACGATGTTGCGAAGCGAATCCTTCGATGCGTTCGAGGCGAACATGACCTGCGGCGGCGTGTAGGCGAGCGCATTGAAGAAGGAATAGGGCGCGAGATTGTCGCCCATGGCGCCACGCGTCCCCACCCAGGCGATGGGGCGGGGATTGACGATGGCGCTGAAAGGGTTGTGCGGCAGGCCGTGGCCGTCTTCGGGGCGGTAGAACATGGCACCTCATTCGGGTTTGAACCGATCCTGCCCCCATGCTAGGGGCGATTTCCAGCGGAATCGGGGAGCGGCGCGCGTGTACCGGCTTGAGGAGGAGACGGAGGCCGACTGGTGGGAGGTCGAGGCGCTCTATGACCTCTGCTTCGCGCCGGGGCGGAGGGCGTTGTCTTCCTACCGGCTCAGGGACGGGGTGCCGAAGGTCAAGGACCTCTGCCACGTGCTGCGGGATCACGACGGCACGCTCGCAGCGGTGATCCGCTACTGGCCGGCCGAAGTGGCCGGGAAGCGGATACTGCTGCTCGGCCCCGTGGCGGTGCATCCGACACGCCAGGGCGAGGGGTTGGGCGGGCTTCTCATCCGCGAAAGCCTCGCCGAGGCACGGCGGCTCGGGTGGGAGCGGGTTCTCCTGGTGGGGGACGCGCCCTATTACCGGCGTTTCGGGTTCAAGAAGCTCGACGGTGTGGAGATGCCACCGCCGACGAACCCGGAGCGGGTGCTCGGCCTCGCGCTGAAATCCGGCGCCTGGGAGGGGGTGACGGGAGCGGTGACCAAGGCACGGGGCGACGGCGGGGCGGATTGACGAAGCCCGGATTGACGAAGGGAAGGCGGCGGCCCATGTCTTTCCGGCGGGCCCCCGGCGCCCGGCAAGGACAGGAGAGCGGCCCGTGACCACCGAGATCGCGACGTCTGGCGAGCGGCCGATCACGCCTGCGGCGGCGGCGGAGATCGCCCGTCTCGCCGCACGTGCAGGCGCGGCGCGGGGCTTGCTGATGACGGTCGTCGGATTTGCCGGCTCCAAGGCGGAGAACGCGCTGGAGGCGCTGCCGGATGCAGCAAAGGACGCAATCGAGGCCGCGACGGAACGGGCGCTGGAATTCGCATACCGCGGTGCGGAGGCGGCCGGGAAGGCGCAGCGTGCGCCAGAGATGGGCCGCCATGGCCACGCGCTCGCCGCCGTCGTGACCGGCGCGGCCGGCGGCTTCGGCGGGCTCGCCTCGGCCGCGGTGGAGATTCCGGTGACGGTGGGGATCATCTTCGCGGCGATTCAGAAGGCGGCGCGCGCCGAGGGGTTCGACCCGGCGGACGAGGCGGTGCGTCGGCAGTGCCTGATGGTCTTTGCGGCCGGCGATCCGGTTGACCCGGCGGACGACGGCGTCAACACGAGCTTCCTGATGAGCCGGGCGATGATCTCGGGGGCGAGCCTGCACCGGCTCATCGCCACGGTGGCGCCCCGGCTGGCCGCGGCCCTGACCCAGAAGCTGGCGGCGCAGGCGATTCCGGTTCTCGGCAGCGTCGCCGGGGCAGGCATCAACTATGCCTTCACGCGGTACTACCAGGACCTCGCCGAAATCCGCTTCGCATTGATGCGGCTGGCGCGGGACCACGGCGAAGCCGCGGTGACGGCGGCCTTCCGTCAGGACCGCGGGCTCGTCGCCCCGAAGTGACGACCCTCAGATATCCTGCCCGGCGAGCCAGTCCATCACGGCTGGCCGCAGGTTGGCGGCACCGGTGGTACATTCGCGCTCGATGAGCGCGCGAAGCTCGGTCAGGTCCACCCGGCGGATCAGGTGCTTGACCGGGCCGACGGAGGCCGGCCGCATCGAAAGCGTGCGCA
>NZ_JAYRTX010000129.1:0-7025 GCF_041919395.1 Albidovulum sp. | reverse complement strand
CGCATCGGCCAGCGCATCGGCAATCGGAACGTTCGGATAATGATCCGGGTCGCCGAGAAAGTGCGGACGGACGGGATTCACGAGGATGTTCCGCCGCGCTTCGTTTTCGGCATTCTCATCGACCAGATCGAGCGCCATCAGTTCGGCGATCAGGTCGGGGTGAGATTTAGGTGTGACGCCGCGAATGTTGATATTGGCGCGGTTCGACAGGCTAAGATAGCCGTTGCCATGGCGGATCGCGGCCGCTGCCAGCCCTTCTGCCTGAGAAGCGGTCAGGCTGTTGTTGCGAGGGCGGACCCGCACCACGAGGCCGTCGCCCGACATCATCGGGCGCAAGGCACCGGGGCACCAGCCCTGGATGACCGGGGCGCTCATCGTGCCGCCCCGATGGCGGTCGAATTGCGGCGCGTGACCCAGAGCCCGGCCTCCCGCAGCGCGGCGAAGCGGTCGCGGAGCGCGGCGAGCGCGCCGGGGTTCTCGCGTTCCATGAAGGCGACGAGATCGTCCCGGCCCAGCGTCGCGTCGTGGTAAAGATCGAAAAGGTGCGCGGGCACGGCGCGGGCGAGATGCGCGAAGGCCGCCATGTGGTCGAGCGTCGCGGCGATCTCGGCCGCGCCTCGGAAGCCGTGGCGCATCATCCCGTCGGCCCAGGCCGGGTTCGCCGCTCGGGCGCGGACCACGCGGGCGATTTCCTCGGGCAGGGTGCGGGCGCGCGGATCGTCGGGCCGGGTCGCGTCAAGGTGATAGAGCGCAGGCACCGCGCCGCCAAGCCGCGCGACGGCGGCGGCAAAGCCGCCCTCATGCGCGGCATAGTCTGAGGCCAGTAGCAGGTCGGTCTCGGTCAGGTCCTGGACATGGACGAAGCCGTCGGCGCCTTTCACCTGCGCCTCCAGCGCCGCACGGGCGGGATGCGCCACGCCTGAAGCATCGATCGCCCATTCGGAGCCCGCAAGCCATGCCTCACCGGCGGCCCGCTGCCCCTCCGGTCCGTAGTCCTCGATGGCCTCGCCCATGGCGAGGCCGTATAGGCCGGGTTTCGGCCCGAAGACGCGCGGGGTGGAGCGGAGATAGGGGTTGTCCTCTGCTGCTTCGTCGCGCCCGGCAAGCGCCGTGGCGGCGGCTTCGAAGAGCTGGGCCAATCCGGGAAATACGTCTCTGAACAGTCCGGAAACCCGCAAGGTGACGTCAATCCGTGGGCGGCGCAGCAGCGCGAGCGGGATCACCTCGAAGCCCGAAACCCGCTCCGACCCCTCGTCCCATTTCGGGGAAAGGCCGGCAAGGTGCAGCGCCATGGCGAATTCCTCGCCCGCCGTCCGCATCGTGGCCGAGCCCCAGAGATCGACGACCAGCGATCGCGGCCAGTCGCCGTGGTCCTGAAGGTGGCGGCGCAAAAGCTCCTCGGCCAGCTTTACGCCCTGCGCATGGGCGGCGCGCGACGGCACGGCGCGGGGATCGGTGGTGTAAAGGTTGCGGCCCGTGGGCAGCACGTCGCTTCGCCCCCGGAAGGGCGAGCCCGATGGCCCGGCCTCCACCCGCCGCCCGTTCAGCGCGGCCAGCAGGCCCGCGCGCTCCTCCTTCCCGCACTGACCGGTGCCGAAGATGTGCAGCCCGTCGCCGTATCGGCTTTCCTTGATGTCGCAGACGAAGCGGTCGATCCGGGTGATCGCCTCGGCGGGCGAAGCGTCCTCGGGGATGCCGAGATCGACCTCCACGCCGCGTCCGCGCGCCTCGTCGCGGATGGCGGCGATCAACCGTTCGCGGCGGCCGGGGTCGAGCCCGTCGGCGGTGGAATATTCGTCCAGAAGCCGTTCAAGCCGGTTGAGGTCTTCCGGCACCGCGCTTTCCAGCAAGGGCGGCGGCAGGTGCCCGATGGTGACCGCACCGATGCGGCGCTTGGCCTGCGCGGCCTCGCCGGGGTCGTTGACGATGAAAGGGTAGATGACCGGCAGGTCGCCGGTCAGCGCCTCGGGCCAGCATTCCGCGGACAGCGCCACCGACTTGCCGGGCAGCCATTCCAGCGTGCCATGCGCGCCGATATGAACGAGGGCATGAAGGCCCTGCGACCTGAGCCAGAGGTAGAAGGCGACATATCCGTGGCGCGGGGTGCGTGAAAGGTCGTGGTAGTCGTCCGCGCGGGTCTTCACCTCGCCGCGCTCGGGCTGGAGCGCGACGAGCGCGCGGCCCCGGCGGATGGCGTGGAAGCGGAAATGACTGTCGGCCACTGAAGGGTCGTGGACCGGGTCGCCCCAGGCGGAAAAAAGGGCGGCGCGGAGTCCAGGAGGAAGCGTCGAGACAGTGTTTCCGTAAGCCGATACCGGCCATTCCACGGTTTCCTGCATCAGCGCATGCCCGAGGTCTTCGCCTGGCCCCGCGGTATGGCCCGCTGCGGCGAGCGACGCGAGGATTTCCTCGGCCGAGGCCAGCGCGTCGAGGCCGACGGCGTGGGCCAGTTGATGCGACTTGCCGGGATAGGTCGAGAGGACGAGGGCGAGCCTCCGCTCTTCCGCCGGGGTTGTTGCAAGACGATGCCAGCCCGCGACGCGGTCGCCAATGGCGGCAATCCGGTCGGCGTCGGCACGGTGGGCGAAGCGGGAATATTGCAGGTCGGGGTCGCGGCGCGCCGGGCTCTTGAAGCTCGCCACGCCGGCGAAGAGGCGGCCGTCGACCTCGGGCAGGACGACGTGCATGGCAAGGTCGGCAGGTGACAGGCCGCGATCCGCCGCCACCCAGTCGCGCCGCCGCGCGGTGGACAGCGCGACCTGGAAGACCGGGCAGCCGGGCGCGTCGAGAGGCGAGGGGGTGCCGTCTGCCCCCTTCGCCGAAAAGGCGGTAGCGTTGACGATGGCGGCAGGACCCAGACGCGCCAATTCGGCGCTGAGCCAGCCGGCGGCGGCCGTGTCCTTGAGCGAGGTGGCGAAGGCGCCGATGGCGGCGAAACCCCGCGCCTCCAACGCCGCGATGAGCTTGTCGACCGGGTCGGTATCCGCCGAGGTCAGGTAGCTGCGGTAGAAGGTGACGACGGCGAGCGGGCGGCCGGTCGCCTCGGGCCCTGGCACGACGCCCTTGCCGGGCAGGTACCAGCCGAAGGCGGGCACGGTCTTGTCGCCGGCCACCGGGCCGGCATAGAGGCCGGCGGCGAGCGCCAGCTGCTGCAGCGCGGCCTGGGCCGCGACGGCACCGCCGGCATCGCAAAGGGTCTGGAGCCTTCGCAGGGTCGATTCCGGCAGGGTGGACAGCGCGTCGAGCCGAGCATCCTCGCGCCCGTCGGCAGGCAGGACGGCGAGCGCGATGCGCTTGCGGCGACAGAGGTCCTGCACCTGCGCCAGCCCGTAGGCCCAATAGCCTTCACCGCCGATGAGCCGGATCAGGATGCCCTTCGCGCCGGAAAGCGTCCGTTCCACATAGGTATCGACCGACAGGGGATGGCGGAGCGCGACGAGATTGGCGAGCCTGAGGGTAGGCAATGATGCCTTGCCGCGTTGCCACCCGGCCGCGAAGGCGCCGAGGTCGCTGTCGGAGAAGGACAGCACCACCAGCTCGGCCGGGGACTGGCCGAGGTCGGTCGGTGTGTCGGTCTCCTCGAGCCCGTGGCTCTCGCGGAAGATGACATGCATCGGCGGCCCTCAGACCTCCTGCGCTTCGGGCATGAGTACGGAATGGATGGCGACCGGATCGACATGGTCGTGCTCGCCGATGACGATGAGCCGCGTGGCCCGCGGCGTATCACCCCAGGGCCGGTCGTACTGCGCGCGCACACGTTCGCCCACCGCCTGGACGAGCATCCGCATCGGCTTGCCCCGGACGGCCACGTAGCCCTTCACGCGAAGGATGTTCTGCTCACGCGCAAGCCGCACGATGTCGTGCTTCAACGCCTCGGGATCGGTGACTTCCGGCAGTTCGATCACCACCGTGTCGAAATCGTCGTGCTCGTGGTCGTCGGCCCCGTCGTGATGCGACGGACGGGCATGCAGGTCGTCCTCTGCGGCAGCGTTCAGACCGAGAATTACGGCCGGGTCGATCCGCCCCTCCTCCATCGCGAGGATCGGCAGCCTTCGCGGCGCCTCGGCCTCCACCACGGCGCGCGCGGCGGCAATGCCCGCCTCACCCGCCAGGTCGGCCTTGGTCAGAAGAACGATGTCTGCGCAGGCGATCTGATCCTCGAAGACTTCGGAAAGCGGGGTCTCGTGGTCAAGCGAGTCGTCGGCCGCGCGCTGCGCCTCGACCGCCGCCACGTCGGGCGCAAAGCGGCCCGCCGCCACCGCCTCGGCATCGGCCAGCGCGATGACGCCGTCCACGGTGATTCGCGAGCGGATCGCCGGCCAGTCGAAGGCCTTCAGGAGCGGCTTCGGAAGCGCAAGGCCTGACGTCTCTATCAGGATGTGGTCGGGCCGCACCGGTCGCGCCATCAGGGCCTCGATCGTCGGAATGAAATCGTCGGCGACGGTGCAGCAGATGCAGCCGTTGGCCAGTTCGACGATGTTCTCCTCGGGACAGTTCTCGTCGGCGCAGGATTTCAGGATCTCGCCGTCCACGCCGACCGAGCCGAATTCGTTCACCAGCACGGCGAGCCGCCTGCCTTGCGGGTTCTGCATCAGGTGGCGGATCAGCGTCGTCTTGCCCGAGCCGAGGAAGCCGGTGATGACGGTGACGGGGATCTTGTTCAGGTCTGCCATTCAGCTCTCCATCGGGGGGATGCGGGCAAGCGACTGCTTGCGGAAGATCACGGGGCGCTCGCGCCAGGGAACGAGGCCATCAGGCGAGGCGGCATAGGCGGCCGCGCCGGCAAGGATGTCGGCCACATGCGTGTCGGGGTCCAGTCCGCGATAGACATAGGACCAACGCCCCGGCCCCGTCAGCGCGATGTTGCAGCCGTGATCGCAGGCGGAGAGACACTCGACCGGCTCGATCCGAACGCCGGCCGGTGCGCCTGCGGTGCGCAACGCAGCAAGAAGCCTTGCGCCCGGGGCCTGACCGCCCTCGGCGACGGGGCGGCCCGCCGTGCAGGTCGTGCAGACATGAAGCGTCACGCGCACTCGGGTCATTCCTTCCTTTTGGGGGAGGCGCCTGCGAAGGGCGGGTTGCAATGGCTCACCCATGCGCGCCTGCCCCGAGCCGGTCGCGGAACCCCCCGTCCGCCGTCACGTCTCGCGCTGGCAGGTCTCCCGGCTTGCGGATGTCGGGGCGCTCCCAGGGGAACCCCCCGGCGGCCCTCCCGCCTTCCCGGTTCGCACCAGTGGCTTTGGGGGACCTCTCCGGTCACGGTCGCGGGGGCGGCTGCGCTTCGGCGTCGCGCCCCGATGGGTCGCAAAGCCGGTCGCATTCCCTCTTCGCCTGCCCTAAGACAGGAACCAGCGCCGCCTCACCTGAGGCATGAGGCCCTGTCTTGTCAAGCAACGGAAGGGACCATGACCGACCCAAAAACGACCGACCCCGCGGATGACCTAGCGCGCCATGCGCAGAAGATGGCGAAGAAGAAGGCCGCGCGCGACCGGATCATGGCGACCAAGGAGGGCGAGAAGGGCCTGATCATCGTCCATACCGGCGCGGGCAAGGGCAAGAGTTCCTCCGGTTTCGGCATGATCCTGCGCTGCATCGCCCACGGGATGCCCTGCGCCGTGGTGCAGTTCATCAAGGGCGCCTGGGACACTGGCGAGCGGCGCCTGATCGAGAGCCACTTCGCCGACCTCTGCCAGTTCTTCGCCATGGGCGAAGGGTTCACCTGGGAGACGCAGGACAAGGAGCGCGACATCGCCGCGGCCAGGCGCGGCTGGGAAAAGGCCAAGGATCTGATCCGGGACGAGCGTAACCGGATGGTCCTGCTCGACGAGATCAACATCGCGCTGCGCTACGACTACCTGCCGGTCGACGAGGTCGTCGCGTTCCTCAAGGAGGAGAAGCCGGCGATGACCCACGTTGTGCTGACCGGGCGGAATGCCAAGGAGGAGCTGATCGAGATTGCCGATCTGGTGACCGAGATGACGCTGGTGAAGCACCCGTTCCGGTCCGGGATCAAAGGCCAGAAGGGCGTGGAGTTCTGAGCTGAGGACCGGGGGCGCCGCCCCCCGACACCCGGAGTATTTTAACCGCAATGAAAGACACAATGGTTCACGCTCGGTGTGCGGTACAGGCGGGAGCGCCAATGACCGCCCACAGTGAAAGCATCCCGTCTCCCCGGAGCAATCCGCCCGAGGCGGGATGCCCCAACCTGGCGCCGATCCGGCGCGTCCTGCATTTCATTGTGGCAATAAATACTCCCGCCGGGGGCTTCCGAGCGCACCGCATGACCGGCCGTGGAGTGTGGCGGTGACCGCGCTGATGGTCCAGGGCTGCGGCTCGAATGTCGGCAAGTCGCTGCTGGTCGCCGGACTCTGCCGGGCGGCGCGCCGGCGGGGGCTGTCGGTGGCGCCGTTCAAGCCGCAGAACATGTCGAACAACGCGGCGGTCACCGTGGATGGCGGCGAGATCGGGCGGGCGCAGGCGTTGCAGGCGCTGGCCTCGGGGTTGGAGCCGCACACCGACATGAACCCTGTGCTGCTGAAGCCCGAAACCGACACCGGCGCCCAGGTGGTGGTGCAGGGACGGCGGCTGACGACAGTGCGCGCAAGGGACTATGCGGCGCTGAAGCCGACACTGATGGCGCCAGTGCTCGAAAGCTTCACGCGGTTACGTGCATCTCATGACCTCGTCATCGTCGAGGGCGCGGGCAGTCCGGCGGAGGTGAACCTGCGCTCGGGCGACATTGCCAATATGGGCTTCGCGCGGGCGGGCGGCGTGCCGGTCTTGCTCGTTGGCGACATCGACCGCGGCGGCGTGATCGCACAGATAATCGGGACGCAGGCCGTGCTCGACGCCGCGGATGCGGCGATGGTGTCGGGTTTCGTCATCAACAAGTTTCGCGGCGATCCTACGCTCTTTGACGACGGCTACCGGCTGATCGAGGCACGGACCGGCTGGCGCGGCTTCGGCATCGTGCCGCATTTCGCGGCCGCCGCGAAGCTGCCGGCAGAAGATGCGCTCGACCTCGG
>NZ_JAYRTX010000128.1:0-7146 GCF_041919395.1 Albidovulum sp. | reverse complement strand
GGTGGGGTCAGCGCCCCGCCAGCGCGTCCCGCAAAAGCCCCAACACCACCTCGCCCGGCACGTCCGTCGCCACGAAGGCCTCGCCAATCGCGCGGGCGAGGATGAAGCGCAGGCGTCCGTCCATCACCTTCTTGTCCTGCGCCATCAGCGCCATCAGCGCCTCCGCCCCCGGCAACTCGCCCGGGATATCCGCCAGATCGACCTTCATCCCCATCGCCCTGAGATGCGCCCTGACGCGGCTCGGCGCCTCCTGGCTGCAAAGGCCGAGCCGCTGGGAGAGCTCGAAGGCGAGCGCGCAGCCGACCGCGACGCCCTCGCCGTGCAGGAGCCGGCCGGAATAGCCCGTCGCGGTCTCGAGCGCATGGCAGAAGGTGTGGCCGAGGTTGAGGAGCGCCCGATCCCCCTCCTCGGTCTCGTCGCGCTCGACGATCCGCGCCTTCATCTCGACCGACCGGCGCACCGCATGCTGCCGTGCCGTGCGGTCGCCGGCGGCGAGCGACGGGCCCGTCGCCTCCAGCCAGTCGAAGAAGCGGGCATCGCCGAGAAGCCCGTACTTCACCACCTCGCCGTAACCCGAAAGGAAGTCGCGGGCGGGCAGCGTTTCCAGCACAGAGGTGTCGGCCAGCACGAGGGAGGGCTGGTGGAAGGCGCCGATGAGGTTCTTGCCGTGGACGGAATTGATGCCGGTCTTGCCGCCGACGGAACTGTCGACCTGCGCCAGGAGCGTCGTCGGGATCTGCACGAAGCGCACGCCCCGCCGCAGGACCGCCGCGGCGAAGCCCGCGAGATCGCCGATCACGCCGCCGCCCAGCGCGACGACCACGTCGCGGCGCTCCACCTTCTGCTCCAGAAGCCAGTCGACCGCGCGCGAGAACTCCGCCCAGCCTTTCGTCGCCTCGCCGGGCGGCAGCGCGAGCGCCACCGTCTCGATCCCGCCGAGCCCCGCTCGGAGCGCCTCCAGATGGAGCCCGGCCACGGTCGTGTCTGTCAGGACCGCGACCCGGCGGCGGCGGAGAAGCGGCCCGATCTCCTCGCCCGCGCGCGCGAGGAGGCCCGCGCCGATGCGCACGTCGTAGCTGCGCTGTCCGAGATCCACGCGGACGGTGTCTGTCGTTGCTGTCATGTCCTCTCCAGGATGTCCGATCGGCCGGCGAGCGCGGCGCGGACCTTCGCCGCCATATCCTCGACCGAATACTCGGGCGCGGCCTCGACGATCACCTGGGCCTGCGCATAGACCGGCTCGCGCTGCGCCAGAAGCCCGGCCAGCGTCGCCTTCGGATCGGCCGTCCTGAGGAGCGGGCGCGTCGTCTTGTGGCGCACCCTTTGCCACAGCAGATCGAGATCCGCCTTCAGCCAGACCGCCACCCCCTTCTCGGCGATGAGAGCGCGGTTCGCGGGCGACAGGAACGCGCCGCCGCCGGTCGAGAGGACGCAAGGCGGGCCGCTCAGGAGCCGCGCCAGAACCTCGCTCTCCCGCGCCCGGAAGAAGGTCTCGCCGTCTCGGCGGAAGATCTCGGCCACCGACATGCTGGCCGCGCGCTCGATCTGCTCGTCGGAATCGAGAAAGGGAACGCCGAGCACCCGGGCGAGCGCGGTGCCCACCGCGGTCTTTCCCGCGCCCATCATGCCGATGAGCACGACCGTCTTCCTGAGCGCTCCCGTTCCCAAGCCCGTCCCGTCTTCCTCCGGGCCGGCGGTGGCAAGTCCCCGCCCGGCCCGCGAACTTTCTGCCCTCAATGGCGTGAACTCGCCGCGAATGCCATATATAAATGCAACTGGCGCGGCCGGCCGGCGTCGGCCCCGGCCGGGAACGGCCCCGCCCCGGGGGCGATCACGCGACGGGCATGGGCAGGAAACAACAAGAAGACGGCAGGACCACATGTTGCGCATTCTCAAGGTCATCTTCATCCTCGCGGTGGTGGGCTTCGCCGGCATTGCCGGCTATGCCTATCTCGGCGACATGACGCCGGAGCGAAGCGAAGTCAGGACACCGGTCGAACTGGATGTGCAGCGCTAGGACCCTTCTCGTCGTGACGCTGCTCCTCGCCGGGCCGGCACGGCTCGCGGCCGAGACCGGCACGGGCGAGCCCCTGTCGGCGATCGACTGGCTGTCGAAATCGGTCGCGACGCCCGCGGCAATGCCTGCGCCCGGCGCCGTGACCGCCGAGCCCCCGGTGGCGAAATCGGTCACCCAGACGGCGATCAGCATCCTGCCGCTCGACGCCCCCTCGCTCGACGCCATCGGGCTGAGCTCGGTGGCGCGGACGGGCCTGCCCCGCGATCTCTGGGGCACCACGGCCTCGGCAGACCTCGCGCGGCTGATCCGGGCCGAGCGGGTGCACACGCTCCCGGCCATCCAGTCGCTGCTCTACAGGCTCCTGCTGGCCGAACTTGCCCCCCCGGCCGATTCCGACGGCCAGGGGACCGTCTTTCTCGCCCGGATCGACAAACTGCTCGACCTCGGCGCGCTCGACCCGGCGCTGGCGCTTCTGGAGCAGGTGGACGATCCGCCGCCCGAAGTCTTCCGGCGGCGGTTCGACGTCGCCCTCCTGACCGGCGAGGAGGATCACGCCTGCGAGGTCATGCGCAAGACCCCCGGGATTTCGCCTACGTTCGAGGCCCGCGTGTTCTGCCTGGCGCGCGGGGGCGACTGGAACGCCGCAGCGCTCTCGCTGCGGACCGGCGAGACGCTGGGCTACATCGACGCCGACATGGTCCCGCTGCTCGAACGCTTCCTCGACCCCGAGCTTGCGGACGGCGCGCCGGACCTGCCGGCGCCCGCGCGCCCGTCACCGCTTGTCCTCAGGCTGATGGAGGCGATCGGGGAGCCGCTTCAGACCTCGACCCTGCCGCTCGCCTTCGCCCATGCCGACCTCAACTCCAATGCCGGCTGGAAGACGCGGCTTGACGCCGCCGAGCGGCTGGCGCGCACCGGTGCGATCGAGCCGAACCTGCTTCTCGGGCTCTACACCGAACGGGAGGCCGCCGCCTCGGGCGGCGTGTGGGAAAGGGTGCGGGCCGTCCAGACGCTCGATCGCGCGATCGCGGATTCAGACCGGGCGGCCGTGGCCCGGACGCTGCCCCAGGCCTGGCAACTCGTGGAGGCGCAGGAACTCGAGGTGCCCTTCGCCGCGCTCTTCGGCGAGTCGCTCGCCCGGATGGACCTTGACGGCGCGGCAGGCGCGCTCGCCTTCCGGATTGCGCTCCTTTCCGACGGATACGAACGCGTTGCCAAGGGGAGGACGCCGCGCGACGACAGCGAGGCCTTCCTGATCGGCCTGGCAACCGGCGACGGGTCGGCCACGGTTCCGCCCGACCAGATGGGCGCGGCGATCAAGGCGGCATTCACCGGCGCTGCCGACCCGGCCCCGGAATTCGCGGCGCTCGTCAGCGAGCGACGGCTTGGCGAGGCTCTCCTGGAGGCAATCGACCAGATCACCGACGGCGCCCGGGGCGACCTCAGGGACGTGACCGAGGGACTCGTTTTCCTGCGCCATGTCGGGCTGGAGACGACAGCACGGCGGGCGGCGCTGGAACTGGTGCTTCTGGAGCGGCGGGGCTGACCATGGCCACGCCCTCACCGGATCGCGAGGCCGCGCGCTGGATCTCGGCCTTCCTCGAAGCCCAGGCTGCCGAACTCGACGCCGCGCGCAACACGCTTCTCGCCTACGGCCGAGACCTCAAGGACTTCGCGGCCTGGCTCACACGGCGCAAGCTCGACTTCGCCCGCGCCGACCGCGCCGACGTGGAAGCCTACCTCGTGGCCTGCGAGGCCGAAGGGCTTTCCCGTGCCACCCGGGCGCGCCGGCTCTCGGCCATCCGCCAGCTTTACCGCTTCGCCTATGACGAAGGCTGGCGCGCCGACAATCCCGCCATCCAGATCGCCGGGCCCGCCAGGGCAAGGCGCCTGCCGAAGGTTCTGACGGTGGAGGAGGTGGACCGGCTCCTCGCCGCCGCGCGCGAGACCGGCCGCAATCCGGTCGAGCGGCTCCGCAACACCTGCCTCATGGAACTTCTCTACGCCACCGGGATGCGGGTGAGCGAGCTCGTGACGCTCCCCGTCGCGGCGGCGCGGGGCGATCCCCGGATGCTTCTGGTGAAGGGCAAGGGCGGCAAGGAACGCATGGTGCCGCTTTCCCCCCCCGCCCGCGACGCGCTTTCGGCCTGGCTTGCCACGCGCGACGCGGCCGAGGAAGCGGCGCGGGCCGAGGCGCGCCTGCCGCCGGCGCGGCACCTCTTTCCCGCGCGCGGGAAAGAAGGGCACCTGACGCGGCAAGCCTTCCACGGGCTCCTGAAGGACCTCGCGGCGGCGGCGGGGATCGTGCCCGCGCGGGTGACGCCGCATGTCCTGCGCCACGCCTTCGCCACCCATCTCCTTGCGGGCGGGGCTGATCTCCGCGTCATCCAGACGCTTCTCGGCCATGCGGATGTTTCCACAACCGAGATCTACACCCATGTCCTCGACGAGCGTCTCCGCGCGCTTGTGCTCGAGCATCATCCCCTCGCCCGTGGCTGACCCCGGCGCGGCCGCTTGAAGGCGGCAGGCTCGCCGGCGATAACGGAGCGAACGAAAGGACGACCCCCCGATGACCGCAGACCCCATGCTCGACACGACGACCTGGCTGACCGCCGGCGGGATCATGTTGCTCCTCCTGATGTCCGCCTTCTTTTCCGGCTCCGAAACGGCGCTGACCGCCGCATCGCGCGGGAAGCTCCGGGCGCAGGCCGACAAGGGCAACGCCGGCGCAGAGGTGGCGCTGAAGCTGAAGGAGGACGGCGAACGCCTGATCGGGGCGATCCTCCTCGGCAACAACGTCGTCAACATCCTTGCCGCCTCGCTCGCAACCGCGCTCTTCACCCGGCTTTTCGGCGCGAACGGCGTGGCGGTCGCGACCATGGTTATGACCCTGCTCGTCCTCGTCTTCGGCGAGGTGCTGCCCAAGACCTACGCGATCACCAGCCCCGAAACCGCAGCAACTCGGCTCGCCCCGCCGATCCGCGTGCTGGTGCGCGTCCTCAGCCCCATCGTCAACGTCGTCCGCGCCGTCGTCCGCGGCTTCCTCATGCTCTTCGGCGTCAGGACCGACCCCGACAGCCACATCCTCTCGTTCCGCGAGGAGATCATCGGCGCGCTGGCCATCGGCCATTCCACCGGCAGCGTCCAGAAGGAGGACCGCGACCGCCTCCTCGGCGCGCTCGACCTCGCGGACCGCACGGTGGACGAGATCATGCGCCACCGAAGCCAGATCCAGATGCTCGACGCCGATGCCGCGCCCGACGTGCTCATCAGCCAGGTCCTCGCAGCACCCCACACCCGCCTGCCGCTCTACCGCGGCGAGCGCGAGAACATCGTCGGCGTGATCCACGCCAAGGACCTCCTGCGCGCCGTCGAACGCTTCCTCAGGACCGGCGACGGCCATCTCGATTCGGTCTCCGACCTCGACATCCTGAGCGTCGCCAAGGCGCCCTACTTCGTGCCCGAGACGACACCGCTCGACGAACAGATGCGCGAGTTCCTGAAGCGGCGGACCCATTTCGCGCTTGTCGTGGACGAATACGGCGAGCTTCGCGGCCTCATCACGCTCGAGGACATCATCGAGGAAATCGTCGGCGAGATCACCGACGAATTCGACGTCGACGCCGAGCATCCGCTGAAGCGGACAGAGGCGGGCGACTGCATCGTGGACGGCGCCATGACAATCCGCGACCTCAACCGCGCCACCGACTGGCTGCTGCCCGACGACGAGGCCAACACCATCGCCGGCCTCGTGATCCACGAAGCGCAGATGATCCCGAACGAAGGCCAGGTATTCTCCTTCCACGGCTTCCGCTTCGAGGTCGTCCAGCGCAAGGAAAACCGCATCACACGGCTGAAGATCCGGCCGCTCTGAGCCTCAGCGCGACTTGAACAGCGAGCCGAGAATGCCCCGGACGATGGCCTGACCGGTCTTCGTGCCGAGCTGCCGCGCGAGGCTCTTGCCGAAGGCCGTGGCGACGCTGTCGGAGCGCGAGGAGGACCGCCGCGTCGTCGACCGGCCGACCTCGGGCGCGTCGTAGCGGCGGGCCTGCTTCAGCTCGCGCAGTTCCTCTTTCATCCTGTCTTCCTCGGCCTCCGCCTCGGCGGCCGCCTTCGCGGCTTCGGCCGCGCGCGCCTGAAGCCGCTCGAAGGCCGAATCGCGGTCCGAAACCGTGTCGTACTTGAAGCCGAGACCCGAGGCCGAGATGACCGCGCGGCGTTCCTCGGGCGTGATCGGGCCGAGCCGGCTCGCCGGCGGGCGGACGAGCGTGCGCTCGACCATGCCGGGCACGCCCTTGGCCTCCAGGAACGAGGTCACGGCCTCTCCGGTCCCCACTTCCTTGATCGCGGTCTCGGTGTCGAAACGCGGGTTCGGGCGGTAGTTCTCGGCCGCGCGGGCAAGGTCGCGCTGGTCCTTCGCGGTGAAGGCGCGGAGTGCGTGCTGCACCCGGTTGCCAAGCTGGCCGAGGATGTCGTCGGGCACGTCGGCGGGGTTCTGGGTGATGAAATAGACCCCCACCCCCTTCGAGCGGATCAGCCGCGCCACCTGTTCCACCTTGTCGACGAGCGCCTTCGGCGCGTCCTCGAAGAGAAGATGCGCTTCGTCGAAGAAGAAGACGAAATTGGGCTTTTCGGGGTCGCCGACCTCCGGCAGTTCCTCGAAAAGCTCCGAGAGGAGCCAGAGCAGGAAGGTCGCGTAGAGCCGGGGCGAGGCCATCAGCTTGTCGGCGGCGAGGATGTTGACCTGCCCCCGCCCGTCGGGCAGGACCCGCATCATGTCGGCGAGGTCGAGCGCCGGCTCGCCGAACAACCGGGTGCCGCCCTGGTTCTCCAGCACCAGAAGCTGGCGCTGGATCGCCCCAACGGTGGCGGGGGAGACATTGCCGTAGCGCAAGCCGATCTCTGCCGCGCTCTCGCCGATCCAGACCAGCATGGCCTGGAGGTCCTTGAGGTCGAGCAACGGCAGCCCCTCCTCGTCGGCCAGCCGGAAGGCGATGTTCAGCACGCCTTCCTGCGGTTCGCTGAGGTCCATGAGCCGCGAGAGGAGAAGCGGCCCCATCTCCGTCACCGTGGTGCGGACGGGCGTGCCCTGCTCGCCGAAGAGGTCCCAGAAGGCGACCGGGAAGGAC
>NZ_JAYRTX010000127.1:0-7177 GCF_041919395.1 Albidovulum sp. | reverse complement strand
GGCCGCAGGTTGGCGGCACCGGTGGTACATTCGCGCTCGATGAGCGCGCGAAGCTCGGTCAGGTCCACCCGGCGGATCAGGTGCTTGACCGGGCCGACGGAGGCCGGCCGCATCGAAAGCGTGCGCACGCCGAGCGCGGCGATGCAGAGCGCCTCCACCGGCCGGCCGGCGTCCTCGCCGCAGAACGACAAGGGCGTGTCCGCCGCCGCGCAGCGCGCGACGATGTGGCGGACGAAGCGCAGGAAGCTCGTGTTGAGGACGTCGTAGCGGCGGCGTACCGCCTCGTTCTCGCGGTCGGCGGCGAAGAAGAACTGCTTCAGGTCGTTGCCGCCGATGGAGATGAAGTCGCACATCTCGAAGAAGGCGTCGGGCGCATAGGCGAGCGAGGGCGTCTCCAGCATTGCGCCGATTTCCAGGCTCTCGGGCAAGGCATGGCCGAGTGCGCGCTCGCGTCCGATCTCGTCCATCAGCATCTGGCGCGCACGGCGGAACTCGTCGACTTCGGCGACGAAAGGGAACATCACGGTGAGCGGGCGTCCCCCGGCGGCGCGGATCAGCGCCTGAAGCTGCATCCGCATCACACCGGGCTTGTCGAGGCCGACGCGGATCGCCCGCCAGCCCATGGCTGGATTGGGCTCTTCCACGCGCTTCATGTAGGGCAGGACCTTGTCCGAGCCGATGTCGAGCGTGCGGAAGGCGACCCGCTTGCCCTTCGCGGCGTCGAGAACGCTGGAATAGATCGCGGCGAGTTCCGACCGCTTCGGCACATGGGCGCGGATGAGGAACTGAAGCTCCGTCCGGAAGAGGCCGACGCCCTCCGCCCCCGACCCCGTGAGCGAGGGCAGGTCGGCCATCAGGCCCGCGTTCATGTGAAGCGAAATCCGCGTGCCGCACTTCGCCTCGGCCGGCAGGTCGCGCAGACTGGCGTAGCGGTTCTGTGCCGCCGCCTGCATCGCGATCTTGTCGCGGAAGGCGGCGGCCACCGTGTCCTCGGGCCTGAGATGCACGATCCCCTGGTCGCCATCGACGAGGATCGGGTCGCCGTTCAGCGCCTCGGCCGTGATCCGGTCGGCATGGATGACGAGCGGAATGGCGAGCGCGCGGGCGACGATGGCTGCGTGGCTGCCGACCGAGCCTTCCTCCAGCACCACGCCCTTCAGCCTGCGGCCGTAGTCCAGAAGCTCCGCCGGGCCGATGTTGCGGGCGACGAGGATCGGACTTTCCGGCATCTCGGCCCCGGTATCCTTGCCCTGGCCGGTGAGGATGCGCAGCAGCCGGTTCGAGAGGTCGTCGAGGTCATGGAGCCGGTCGCGCAGATAGGGGTCCGGCACGGTTTCGAGCCGCGCGCGGGCGGTGGACTGTTCCTTTTCCACCGCTGCCTCGGCCGAAAGGCCGCGGGTGATGTCCTCCTCCATCCGCCGGACCCAGCCACGCGAATGGGCGAACATCCGGTAGGCCTCGAGGACCTGCTTCTGTTCCTTGTCGAGGCTCTCGGCGGCGAGAAGGTCGTCGACCGACACGCGAAGCACACCGACCGCGGCGCGGATGCGCTCGATCTCGGTCAGGGGGTCGTCGGCGACCGGATTCGTGACCACTACCCGCGGCTCGTGCAGCCAGACCCGCCCCTCGGCCGCGCCTTCCTGCGCGGTGGCGCCCCGGATCGTCACCGGGCGCTTATGCAGCCCCGCCATGGCGCCGCCGTCGCCGACGAAGGCGCCGAGTTCCGTCATCTCGGCCAGCACCATGGCGACGACTTCGACCGCGTCCACCTCCTCCACCGAGAATTCGCGCGCGGTCTTCGACTGCACCACGATGACGCCGAGCTTCTCGCCGACGCGCTGGATCGGCACGCCGAGGAAGGAGGAATAGATCTCCTCGCCCGTTTCCGGCATGTAGCGGAAGCCCTTCTCGGCGGGCGCGTTGGCGGTGTTGACGGGCGCGAGTGTCCGGGCGACGCGGCCGACGAGACCCTCGCCGATGCGCATCCGCGTCTTGTGGACCGACTCCTTCTTCAGCCCCTCCGTGGCGCAGAGTTCGAGCGTGTCCTCGTCGCGGAAGAGGTAGATCGAGCAGACCTCGCAGCGCATCGAATCCGCAATGATATGGGTGATCCGGTCGAGCCGCTCCTGGCCTGCGCCGGGTTCCGCAAGACTGTCGCGCAAGCGCCTGAGGAGCTTGCGGCTTTCGCTTTCCGTCCGTTCAGGCATGTCCTCGACCGATCGGTGTTTCCCTTTCTATAGGCGAAGCGATCACAAATGGGGAGTGCCCACCGTTTTTCCTCGATGATCTGGCTTCGATTGCGAAATCTCCGGGCTGACGGGTGTTCGCCTTGCGCGAACCGGGGCGGCGCCCGGCGTCTAGGCCGTCTTGCCCCAGCGCGCCACGATGACCGTCCCGAGAATGGCGAGCGCACCGCCGACGAGGGTCGCGACCGTCGGAACCTCGCCGAGAAACAGGAAGGCGAAAAGCGCGGCCATGGGGGCGACGAGGTAGACCAGCGCCGTGGTCACCGCGATGGGCAGCTTGCCGAGCGCGTAGATCGAACCGGCATAGGCGACCACCGTCGGAAGCAGGATCAGCACTGCGATCGACATATGGACGCGGGAGGCCGCCGGCCCGGCTTCGACCAGTGCCGCGGGAAACCACGGCAGCAGGAACAGGCCGGAGAAAACGAGAGTCCAGGCGGTGCAGGCGAGGGCGCCATCCTCCTCGATCAACGGTTTCTGCACGACGAAATAGAGCGCCGCCGAGAGCGAGGCCAGGAAGATGAACATGGCACCCGCACCGAAGGCGAGACCCCCGGGCTGGCCCACGGCGACGTAGCTCACGCCGCCGAAGGCGATCGCGCAGCCGGCCCAGCCGGCGCGATTCAACCGTTCGCCAAGCACCGGCCAGGCGATCAGCGCCGTCAGGATCGGAATGATGTTGCTGATGAAGCTGGCGGCGCCGGCCGAGACCGTGGACTGGCCCATGTTGTTGAGGACGCTGTAGCCTGCAGAGCCGAGGAAGGCCGCGGCAAGATAGCGCGGGATGCGGCGTCTGTGCGGAAACGACGGGCGAGCCCAGGCCACCCAGCCGATCGCCAGAAACCCCGCACTGACGAAGCGTATCGCCGTCAGCGGCAGCGGCGTCATGACCTCGAGCGCGATTGTCACCATCGGGAACGCCACGGCCCAGGACACGGCCGCCATCATCATCGCGGCGAGCGCCAGCCCCCGCGTGTCCGTCCCCGTCGATGCGTCTGCCATTCTGCCTGCCGTCCGTGCCCCCCGGGCAACCCTAGTGCACCGACGGCAGGTCGCTGAGCCGTTTTCGACCGGGCATGTCGCGAAACATGTTCCAGCCTGCGGAGCCGGGTCCCGGGCGGGCGCTCAGGCGTGGCCGCGGTGGTGCTGACGGCTGCCGGATGCGATCCGCCGCGCATGACCTCGGGACGCTGCCGGAAACCGGATCTGTCCGGCGCGGGGCCTGCCGGGGCGCGGCCGCGTCAGGCCCTTTCCAGTTCGAAGGCGTCATGGAGCGCCTGCACGGCGAGTTCCATGTACTTGCGGTCGATCAGCACCGAAATCTTGATCTCGGAGGTGGAGATGACCTTGATGTTGATATTCTCGGCGGAGAGTGCCGCGAACATCCTGGCGGCGACGCCGGCGTGGCTGCGCATGCCGATGCCGACGACCGAGACCTTGGCGACATCGGTGTCGATGATCAGCTCGTCGTACTGGATCTTGCCCGCCGCCATCGCATCCTCGATCGCCTTCTGGGCGCGGGGCACCTGGTTCACCGGGCAGGAGAAGGTCATGTCGGTCACGGCCCCCGGGTGGGCGGCGTCATAGTCCTTTTCCGAGATGTTCTGCACGATCATGTCGACGTTGACGCCGGCATCTGCCAGCGTGCCGAAGATCGCAGAAGCCACGCCGGGGCGGTCCTCGATCGTGAAGAGGGTGATCTTGGCCTCATCCCGCGAATAGGCGACGCCCGAGACGACTTTCGATTCCATGATTTCCTCCTCGCCGCTGACCAGCGTTCCAGAATTCTCGTCGGTGTCCTCGAACGAGGACAGTACGCGCAAGCGCACGTTGTAGCGCATGGCAAGCTCGACCGAGCGGGTCTGCAGCACCTTCGCGCCGAGCGAGGCAAGCTCCAGCATCTCCTCGAAGGCGATGCGGTCGAGCTTGCGCGCCTTGGACGAGATGCGCGGGTCGGTCGTGTAGACGCCGTCCACGTCGGTGTAGATGTCGCAGCGTTCCGCCCCGAAGGCGGCGGCGAAGGCGACGGCGGTCGTGTCCGAGCCGCCGCGGCCTAGCGTGGTGACGCGGCCCTCGTGGCTCAGGCCCTGGAAGCCCGCCACCACCGCGACCTTGAAGCCCTCGGCGAACTTCTGGTCGATGTTGTCGCGCGGGATCGAGACGAAACGCGCCGCGCCATGGGCCGAGGTCGTGTTGATCGGCACCTGCCAGCCCTGCCAGGACCGCGCCGGCACGTCCATTTCCTGCAGGCGCAGCGCCATGAGGCCGGCGGTCACGTTCTCGCCGGAGGCCACCACCGCGTCATACTCGCGCGCGTCGTAGAGGGGCGAGGTCGCTTCCACCCAGCCGACGAGCTCGTTGGTCTTGCCCGACATGGCAGAGACGATGACGATGACATCGTATCCGCGCTCCACCTCGCGCTTGACCTTCCGGGCGGCGTTCTCGATGCGGTCGAGATCGGCCACAGAGGTGCCGCCGAATTTCATCACGAGAAGCGGCATTCCGGCCCCCCAGTTCCCGCGCATGACGCGCCTCAAGCCAAACCGCGCGCTTCTTATGCGCGGGGGGGCGTCCATGCAAGCGGATTGCGGGGGCAGTGCCGGTCCCCGGGCGGCGTGTCGCAGATCTGGTGCGGGCACCTGTTACACGGCTGTCGCAGTCCCGGTCTAATCGGAAGGTGTGGCAAACCCGGAGGCGGTGATGGACGGGGCGGGCGAGAACCTTGGCACATCGGGCGCGGCCGGCGTCGCGCGGACCCTGCTGGCGGAGATGGCGCCGGTCGTGGCGGCGATCCGGGCCGAGGCCGAGGCGCGCGAGGCGCGCTGGGCACCGGGGATCGGACGCGCGGGATTTGCCGAATCCGCCGCGAACCTCGCCGCCTACCTTGCGCTGCGACATGCCGACCTCAGGCCGTTCCAGACCCGGCTGGCGGCGCTCGGCCTCTCCTCTCTCGGCCGGGCGGAGGCGCATGTGGCGGCCTCTGTGGAGGCCGTGCTTGGCGCCCTGAGCGCGATCGCAGGTGCCGCCGGCGCAGTCTTTCCCGATCCCGCGCGCTTCGCCGAGGGGCCGCGGATGCTTGCCGCCCGCCGCGACCGGATCTTCGGGCCGGGCATGACACCCGGCAGCCCCGAGACCCGCATCATGGCCACCTTGCCTTCGGACGCGGCCGACAACCCCGCGTTCGTCGCGCGCCTCGTCGCCGAGGGGGTCGACTGCGTGCGCATCAATTGCGCCCATGACGCGCCCGAGGACTGGGCGGCGATGATCGCCCATGCGAAGGCAGCCGGACGCGCGGCGGGGCGCGAGATCGCGGTGGCAATGGATCTCGCGGGTCCGAAGATCCGCACCGTCGCGGTATCCGAAAAGGTCCGGCTGATGGCGGGCGAGCGCTTCGCCATTGCCGCCGATGCCGGAAAGGTGACGGGGATGGCCGCGGTCTCGATCAGCCACCCGGAACTTGCCGCGATGATGCATCCCGGCGTAACGGTCTGGTTCGACGACGGCAAGCTCCGCGCCCGCGTCGTCGAGTGCACGGAGGCGGGCGCGGTTGTGCTGGAGGTCACGGGCGCCCGCGCGAAGGGCGTGAAGCTGAAGCCGGGGAAGGGTGTCAACCTGCCGGGGGCGGACCTCGCCATTCCCGCGCTCACCGATCACGACCGCGCCTGCCTCGGCTTCGTCGCCCGCAACGCCGACATCGTCGGACTGAGCTTCGTGCAGACGGTCGCGGACATCGACACCGTGGTTGACGCGCTGGACGCCGAGACGCGCGGCGGCGCGCGTCCCGCGCTGATGCTTAAGATCGAGACGCCGATGGCGGTGCGCAACCTGCCCGAGCTTGTCGTGCGGGCGGGCGGCGCGGCTGAGGTCGCGGTGATGATCGCGCGCGGCGACCTCGCGGTCGAGATCGGCTTCGAGCGATTGTCGGAAATCCAGGAGGAGATCCTCTGGCTTTGCGAGGCGGCCTCGGTGCCAGTCGTCTGGGCGACGGAGGTGCTCGACGGACTCCTCCACGAGGGCCAGGCGAGCCGCGCCGAGACGACCGATGCCGCGATGGGCCAGCGCGCCGAATGCGTGATGCTGAACAAGGGGCCCTACTTACCCGAGGCGCTGGCCTTCCTGCGCGGCATCCTGATGCGGATGGATCGCCACCAGAAGAAGAAATTCGCCTGGCTCGGCCCGCTGGGCGCCTGGCGTGATCCGGGCTGAGTGCGCGGGTGCGCGGAGCGAGGATGACTTCGGCCGCGGCCGGTTCAGAACGGGATCGCCCGGCCGAGGTAGTCCTCGAAGACCCCTGTTGTCGCCAGGCTGAGCGCGTCGAATCGGGCGAGAAGTCCCGCGGCTGATGCCGCCACCGTAACGTCGGCCGCGGGCCCGCCCATGTCGGTCCGTACCCAGCCGGGGTGGTAGATACCTACGGCGATCCCCTCGGCCTTGAGATCGGCCGAAAGGTTGCGCCCGAGATTCAGCGCCGCCGCCTTGGAAGCGCGGTAGATGTAGCTTCCCCCCGGCGCGCGGGTGTCCGAACCCATGGCCGAGGCCAGGATCGCCACCCTGCCGCGCGCCCTCCGCAGATTGGGCAACAGCGCCTGCACGGTCAGGAAGACGCCGGTCACGTTCACCGCGAAGGTCTCGGCCCAGAGCCCGGCGGGAAACCCGGTGTCGAGGCGCTGGCCCTTGTCGGGATAGATGCCGGCGTTGCAGACGAGAAGGTCGAGCGGCCCGTCGCCGAAGCCCGCCGCCATGGCCCTGACGGACCCGGCGTCGGTCACGTCGAGCTCCAGCATCCGCGGTCCCGGTTCCGGCCGGCGCGAGGTGCCGGTGACACGATCGCCGCGCGCGGCAAGGGCATCGGCCAGCCCCCTGCCGACGCCACGCTGCGCACCGCTGATCAGAACTTCCATCCCGCCGCCTCCTTCTGTCCGGAAATGCTC